>JAGXSM010000110.1 GCA_018333725.1 Melioribacter sp.
ATCGTTAAAAGAGAATATCCCTTGAAGGTACGCAGAATGAGATGCCCACAATGTGGCTCGTTAAGCACAGTAAAAAATGGAAATCGTCAAAAAGTTGATTATAGTTTAGAAAGAAAAAGTAAAAAAGCCGTACAGCGATACAAATGTAAAGAATGTCAAAAGCGATTTGTAAAAAAGAAAAATAAAGAACGCTACACGATGAAATTTAAGATAGAGTTAGTTCGGATGCATTTAGAAGAGAGAATGAGCTATCGAGTCATAAGCAAAAGAATCAAAGAGCAGTACCGTCTAAATCTAAGCAAGAATACGATATGCCGACTGGTAAATGAAATAGCCCGGTTATCGAAGGGAGACATAAAAATAAAAGAGGAGTATCACCCGTGTTGGGAAGGATGTTTAACGGTAGATGATAAATATTTTAGCGTTGGTGGAAAGAAGAAACTGATCTTGACGGCAACCGATTCAAGCGGAGATTTTATTCACACAGAAATATTCAAAGAAGTAGAGCAGCATGGCATTGATGAGTTTATGCGGTTTATCAAAGAACACTTAAGATATCCAATCAAAGGAATAACGACCGACCTCGACGAGATGCTTGAAAAATCAACAGAAAAAGTATTTGGCAAGGACGTACCGCATCAACAATGCCTGAAGCATGCCTTGGATATCGTTGATAGAATCATTGAATTGAAACAGAAAAGAAGATCTTATGAGAATGCTCTTAAAAACAAAAAAGCTGATTGCCTAGAGAAAAAAGTCAAATATGAAGAAGCAGAAAATATAATGGGATTAAGCAGAGCAATGTTTTACTCGTCAGATAAAAAACAATCGACAAAGATTCTTGGTGAATTAAGGATTTACAAAGACAAGTATCCAAAACTCATTGACTTCTTCGATCGCAGTTTAGAAAAATTGCTTACACATCAAAAACATCCTTTGATTAAGAAGACAAATAATGTTGCCGAAAATATTAACCGACAGTTAATGAGAAGATTTAAGACAATAGAATCATTCCAGAAATTAATTTACGCGGAGAACTATCTGAACCTTTATAAGAACTATCTTAGGTTCAAACCCTATACTGATTGCAGAGGAAGTCATAAGTTCAAGAATGGTAAATCACCCTTGGAAGTTTGTGGTGTTGTTCTAAAAAATAAAGATTGGCTTTATAATGCAATCGCTTTTTAATAACTTTTATCACCCGATTTCGGGTACGCTTCCTACTATCCTTACTACATCTTTTCAGAGTTTTTCCTTAATCTAACTCCATTTTTAGTATACATTGTTCAGTAATTATGATTTACCTAAAATATTGAACAAAAAACTCCTAATAAAACGTTTTTCTTGCATCTTGTTCAGTAATCAAGTATTTTTACTGCAAATGAACAAGCTATTTCGCAATGAATGACGCTGAAAAAGATATAATCACTAATGCGGTGACTCACTTAGAAGAAGAAACCGGGTTTAGGTTCACAACCTACATTACCGATGAAAAAGTAGAACTTGTTTTAAGAGAGAAGGAATACAACCTCAAATTTACGATCGAAGTAGTCCCTGCTGTAAATAAAACTAAATTGGGAATAATAAAAAATCGTCTTAAAGGTTTGGAGAGCATCCCTCTTCTAATTACGCAGATTGCAACTAATGATATAACTGAACTCCTAAAAAATCTTGATATAAATTTTATTGACGCTGCCGGAAATGCTTACATTAATGTTCCTCCGCTATACATAAATATAAAAGGACAAAAGATAACCCGAAATGTTGAGACGAAACGAACAGTTAATAATAATATTGCTGTTAAAGATGCCAGCATCTTTCAACCTGCCGGTTTGCAGATTATTTTTGCTTTATTGTGTAATCCAAAATTGGAGAGAAACCCTTATCGTGAGATAGCAGAAATGGCAAACGTTGCACTCGGAACCGTACATACAACCATGAAGTTATTAGAGAAATATGGATTCCTAATCAACGATGAAACTCAAGGCAAAAAACTCACAAATAAAAAAGAGTTATTGAAAGAATGGATTCTCGGTTACCCTGTAAAAATAAAACCAAAATACTTTGCCGGTAAATATATAACTGAGAATCCTGAATTTGTTAAAACTACTGACTTCAAATATTTTGGCGCATTGCTTGGCGGTGAAACCGCTGCTGCTCAAATAACAAATTACTTACGCCCTTTAATCCATACTATTTATATTGGAGATAAAATAGGGGAGTTCGTTTTAAGAAATCGCCTAAAGAAAAATCCAAATGGAAATGTTGAGATTGTAAAAAAGTTTTGGAATTTTGCAGATGATAATGAAACAAAAAACATTGTCCCCGCTATTCTTGTCTATACGGATTTGATAACTACGGGTGATCCGAGAAATATCGAAACTGCTAACATAATTTATGAGAGGGAACTTGCTGGATATCTCAACTAAAATTGATCCGTTTACTTTGGAAGTTTTAACATTGGTATCAAAGATTACTGATACTCTTAAAATGGATTTCTTCGTAATCGGGGCTACTGCAAGAGATATAATTTTCAACCTTGTACATGGCATCAAAATACAGCGGGGAACAAACGATATTGATTTCAGTGTACGGGTTAGAAATTGGAAAGATTATTCAAAGCTCACAAATGCACTTCAAGAAAATAATTTTTCGCCTTCGAAGGTTATTCATAGATTCACTTACAAATCTGTTCCAAGTATTGATATAATTCCTTTCGGGGAAATCTCAATCAATTCAACAACAATCAAATGGCCGGATAAAGAAGAAAAGGAAATGAGCGTTGTCGGTTTCGAGGAATGCTATCTTGATTCGGAATTAGTACTTATTCAAACCAATCCTCCTCTTGATATTAAAATTGCTTCTACAAGAGGATTAGTATTGATGAAATTAATTTCCTGGAAAGACGGATATCCTTCTCGTTCAAGAGACGCGATCGATATTTCATACATTTTCAAGAATTACATCGAAGCCGGTAATATGGATCGTTTACAATCAGAACATGAAGATTTAATCACTGATCAATTTGATTTTGAGTTAACTGGCGCGACTCTCTTAGGTCGAGATATTTCTCAAATCGCCAGACCGGCAACACTCGAATATCTCATAAATATGCTGGAAGAAGAAATTAAAATCGGAAGTAATTCAAAATTTATTTCCGATATGATGATTGGTACTAGTTTAATTTACGAAAGAGACAAGATGATTCAGCATAATTCCAATATTCTCAAGAATCTTCTTGATGGTTTGAAAGACCACAAGTAGGGAAGGATTACTACCCTCACTTCATATCGACAAAGAGGGCAATCGTTACATTAATCTTTTGATTCTAATCCTAGGTAAATGGCTCGAACCTACCTAAAAATCAATTCATTGGGAAAATCTTCTTTAACTAAGGAATTCCCTTAGTTAAAGGAAACGATTTTACTTTAACTATAGCTAAACTTTAGTTAAATTATAAATGTATCAAAAAGGATTTGTGTATGGATATCAAAGAATTCAAAGCCGGTCGCT
>JAGXSM010000111.1 GCA_018333725.1 Melioribacter sp.
AGATTGGAAATCCGCTGGATCAAACAAATCATGTCGGTCCGTTGATTGATAGAGGGGCGGTAGAAGAATTTAAACATGCGTTGAAAATGGTTGAAAAAGAAGGCGGTAGAATTATTTTCGGCGGCGATGTTCTATCGGGTAATGGATTTGAATCCGGCTGCTATGTTAAACCGGCAATTGTAGAAGCCGAGAACAGTTATAAAATTGTGCAGGAAGAAACATTTGCACCGATACTCTATTTAATTAAATATAGTGGTGATATACAAAACGCTATCGATATTCAGAACGATGTAGTACAGGGATTATCATCATCAATATTTACAAATAACATGCGGGAAGCAGAAACATTCCTTTCGCATTGGGGAAGTGATTGCGGTATTGCAAATGTTAATATCGGAACGTCCGGTGCGGAAATTGGCGGTGCTTTCGGCGGAGAAAAAGAAACCGGCGGTGGTAGAGAATCAGGGTCTGATTCGTGGAAACAATATATGAGGCGCCAGACAAATACAATTAATTTTGGAACTAAACTTCCGCTTGCACAGGGGATCAAGTTCGAGATTTAAGTTTCATTAGCATTCTTGAAATAATAAAAATTTGAAAGGGAATAAAATGAGATTCTGTTTAAATGTTGATCACGTAGCAACATTAAGAAATGCTCGTGGCGAAGTTCAGCCCGATCCGGTTACATTAGCATTGATGGCCGAACAATACGGTGTTGATGGAATTGTAGTTCATCTTAGAGAGGATAGAAGACATATTAATGAAAGAGATGTGCGTCTCTTGAAGGAATTAATTACTACTAAACTGGATCTTGAAATGGCGGCAGTCGATGAAATAATTGAGATTGCATGCGATGTTCAACCCGAATTAGCTACTATAGTACCGGAGCGCCGCCAGGAATTAACAACTGAAGGCGGGATTAATGTAATTGATAACATTAATCAATTGCGGCATGCTATTAAAACACTTCACCAATCTGAAATTGCCGTTTCACTTTTTATTGAACCTGATTTAAACCAGATTGATGCCGCTGCAGAAATTAACGCAGACATTGTTGAGATTCATACAGGACATTATGCCAATGCCGTTGGAGAAGAAAATATTTTTGATGAGCTTGAAAGAGTTCGTATTGCTGCTAAGCATGCTAAGAAACTTGGGCTCGGTGTTAATGCAGGTCATGGACTTAATTACATCAACATGAAAGAATTTGTTGCTATTCCTGATATAGATGAGGTAAGTATCGGTCATGCTGTAATTGCAAGATCTTTATTTGTAGGAATTGAACAAGCTATAAAAGAAATGATTAAGATAACCGGGATGAATAAATAATTTTTAGAGTTTAATTTTGGCTTTGTTCTAGTGATAAATATTCCTTAAATAAATACTGAACTTTAGCAAAAATATAATGACTTATAGAAGAAATACCTTTTTATTTCTGATAATTTTCCTACATTTATTGAATCACTCTCTAAGTTGTCAATTTAAAAATATTCAGGTAAATAATTCATCAGCTAATCAGCCAAACGAAGTATCCATTGCGATTAATCCAAAGAATCCTAATTTCATATCAGCAGGATCAAATCTAAATTTATTTTATTCATCAAGTGACGGCGGCAATACATGGACTCAAAAATTAATGAGTTCTGTTTGGAAAGTATGGGGTGATCCATGCCTAATTTATGATACGAATGGGAATTTATTTTTTGCTCATTTATCGGATCAGCGAAATACAGGTACTGGTTATTGGATCGATCGTATTGTCGTTCAACGCTCAACTTCTAACGGTGCTTCATGGGATTATGATGTTGGTGTTGGATTTTCTCCACCGTCAAAGCAACAGGATAAAGAATGGCTTTGTGCAGATTATTCAAATTCCATATACAGAAATAATCTTTACCTTGCCTGGACCGAATTCGATAAATACGGAAGTACGAATGCGTCAGATCATTCAAGAATTTTATTCTCCAGATCTACCAATAGCGGTGCATCATGGTCTAATCCTGTTAAAATAAGCGATAATGAAGGTGATTGTATTGATGATGATAATACGATGGAAGGGGCAGTACCATGTTCTGGTCCGAATGGGGAGGTCTATATAAGCTGGGCTGGTCCTTATGGAATACAATTCGATAAATCCACCAATGGCGGTGTTACTTTTTCAAATGATATTCATGTTGCAAACCTAAATGCCGGTTGGGTGTTTGATATACCGGGAATTAACAGGGCAAATGGTTTTCCTGTTACTGCTTGTGATATTAGTAATTCACCTTACCGTGGAAATATATATATCAATTGGTCGGATCAGATTAATGGCGACACAGATATTTTCTTTTCCAAATCTACCGATGGTGGAAATACATGGAGCTTGCCATTAAAGGTAAATAACGACCTATTACCCAGACATCAATTTTTTAACTGGATGACTGTAGATCCGGTAACAGGAAAAATTTATATAATATTTTATGATCGACGTGATAACCTTGATCCTAATAGCACACAGACTCATGTTTATATTGCAAGGTCGGATGATGGCGGGAATAGTTTTAAGAATATTCGAATTTCTGAAACTCCTTTCTTCCCGCTGAATACAGTTTTTTTTGGAGACTATACAAACATTGCTGCTTATAATGGTAAGATTTATCCTATATGGATGAGAATGGATGGAAATAAAATGAGTGTCTGGAATTCTGTAATTGATGATTCTCAGTTTTTAACAAGTGTTAATTATAGAAAAGATCATCTGCCAGAGGTTACAAATTTATTTCAGAATTATCCTAATCCTTTTAACCCCGGTACTACTATCAATTTTCAGGTTGAAAAGGAGACATATGTTAATCTAAAAGTTTATGATATTATTGGGAATGAAATTGCTACACTTGTTAATGAAATAAAAAAGCCCGGTTCATATAACGTAAGCTTTGATGGCGGTAATTTTAGTTCGGGTATTTATTTGTACAGGTTGGTTACACCAGAACATCATATTTCTAAAAAAATGATTTTAACAAAATAAAGAATCCTGTTGAATAATAAACAACTTATAGTAAAGTTAGATTATTACTACAAAACATTCGATCGTTCAAGAATATCGCCGGATCCTCTCGAATTTCCTCATCGTTTTCACGACTATTACGATATTGAAATCTCCGCTTTTATTTCATCTATCTTTGCATATGGCAATATTAAACAAATTATAATAATACTTGAAAAAATTCATTCCTCTATTAATAACCAGCCGTTTCAATTCCTAAAAAGTTATGATATAAAAAATGGACGGGAGACTTTTGAAAATATCTTTTTCCGCTTTTATTCTACTAATGATATTGTTGTTTTATTCAAAGTCCTTAAAAATATTTATGATGAAAATGGTTCAATAAAAAATTTATTTATGAATTGTTATTTGAATAGCGGAGAAAATATTAAGGAAACCATTACCTGTTTTTCAAAAAAGATGATAATGATGATGCATGCATATACAGAAATAACACATGGAATTAAATTCATGTTCCCGTATCCTAATAAAGGCAGCACATGCAAAAGAAT
>JAGXSM010000112.1 GCA_018333725.1 Melioribacter sp.
AATAGCAGCACCAACAGCTACTACTTCATCAGGATTAACACCCTTATGCGGCTCCTTACCAAAAATTTGTTTAACTATTTCCTGAACCTTAGGAATTCTTGTTGAACCGCCGACAAGGATAACTTCATCAATTTGTGATGCAGATAGTCCGGCATCTTTAATAGCTTTTTCGCATGGTCCGATTGTTCTCTGGAAAAGATCATCAACTAATTGTTCGAATCTGGAGCGTGTAATAGTAACATTTAAGTGCTTTGGACCATCTTGAGTTGCCGTTATAAACGGTAGATTAACATCTGTTTGAATTGAAGATGAAAGTTCAATCTTAGCTTTTTCGGAAGCTTCTTTCAATCTTTGAAGAGCCATAGGATCTTTTCTTAAATCAATTCCTTCCTGTTTCTTAAATTCATCGGCAAGAAAATCGATTAATCGTTGATCAAAATCGTCACCACCGAGGTGCGTATCACCATTAGTAGATTTTACTTCGAAAACACCTTCCCCAATTTGAAGGATTGAAATATCGAATGTACCGCCACCGAGATCATAAACAGCAACTGTCTGATCTTTATGTTTTTTATCCAAGCCATATGCAAGAGCCGCAGCGGTAGGTTCATTTATAATTCTCTTAACTTTTAATCCAGCTATCTCACCGGCATCTTTGGTTGCCTGTCTTTGAGCGTCATTAAAGTAAGCCGGTACAGTAATAACAGCTTCAGAGACTTCCTGACCCAGATAATCTTCTGCAGTCTTTTTCATCTTTTGTAATATCATTGCAGAAATTTCCGGAGGTGAATAAAGTCTATCTGTAACTTTTACACGAGTAGATCCATTATCTCCGCCAACTATTTCATATGGTACTTCTTTAGTTTCAGTATCAACTTCATCAAGTCTTCTACCCATAAAACGTTTAATTGAAAAAATAGTATTTCTGGGGTTAGTAACAGCTTGTCTTTTGGCGGGTTGTCCAACCAACCTTTCGCCAGTTTTAGTAAATGCAACAATCGAAGGAGTAGTTCTACCACCTTCAGAGTTTGGAATTACAACCGGTTCATTACCTTCCATTACTGCAACGCAAGAATTTGTAGTACCTAAATCAATACCTATAATCTTTCCCATTTTTTCCTCTTTCAGTTATATTGTTAAATGTGAAAGAGCTGAAGCAATTACTTCAGCTCTATTACTTTCTCATTCTTCGGTTTTGGTTCTAACTTCTCGAGATGTATCTTAAGAATTCCATCTTCAAATTTTGCATCAACTTTTTCAGAATCAACATCCGATGGTAATGTAAAACATCTCTTAAAATTTCCGAAAACTCTCTCTGATCTGTAATAATTTTTTTCTTTTACTTCATCTTCTTTTTTCTTTTCCCCTTCAATTGTCAAAATGTTATCTTGCAATGTAATTTTTAAGTTATCTTTTTTGATACCGGGAATTTCGGCAATTACATTGAAAGATTTTTCATCTTCGGAAATATCAATGCGGGGATTAAAATTATCAGTAAAGGTAAATCCGAAATTTGTAAAATCATCAAAGTATCTCTGAATTCTATCATGGATACTTTCAATTTCTCTTAAGGGTTCAAATTTAATGAGTGTCATATTAACCTCCTATTTTGTTTTTGACACTATTATTACAACCATTATGCCAAATTACTTTTGAACCATTAACTATATGAATAATAATAACTTAGCAAAATTGTGGTGATTTAAGAGTTAGATTGTCTGTCAAAATGTTTGACTAATTGGCAGCCATCTACTGTTTTTTTGGCAGAAATGCTGAATATTTATCAAAAGTTTGGAGGAACTGTGTTCAAGATTGAAGAATTTGACATCAAGTTAGACACTGAAGTAATTGGACGTAATTTTATTTATAGTGATGAAGTAGAGTCCACTAATTCTGTTCTACTTAACAGCAAAGAATTTAATCAACATGGGACGGTATTATTAGGAGAATTTCAAACTAAAGGAAGGGGAAGAAAAGAAAGATCATGGGTAAGTAATGCGGGTCAGAATCTTACTTTTTCAATTCTAATAAAGGATGATCTCAAAGAACACAAAATCAATTTAGTCAATCTGGGCTCATCACTGGTTGTTGCACAAGCACTGGAAAACCTATTCCAGTTGAATATAGAATTAAAATGGCCAAATGATGTTCTTGTTGAAAAGAAAAAAATTGCCGGCATTTTGCTCGAGTCCACTTCTAAAGGAAGTAAAATAAACAGAGTTGTAATTGGTATCGGGATAAATGTAAATCAGCCAAACTTTCCCGGAAAGTTTGATATTCAACCTACATCCGTTCGCAAAGAATTTAAGGAGCTTGTTAGTAGAGAAAGATTATTAAGTGAAATTCTTAACCTGTTTGAAGATATGCTGGAAACATGGAAAAAAGAGCCGAAAAAAATTCTGAATGATTGGCGTAATAGATGTAAAATGATTGGAGAAAGAATAAAAATTATTGATGGCGAAAAGCAAAAGTCGGGCGTGTTTAATGACATTGATGAAGATGGTTTTTTAGTACTGAAAATTGCAGACAAATTAGAGAAGATTCACTTTGGCGATGTAAGTTTAAGATGAGAATGAAAGGATAATACTGCAAATGAAAGTTTACTTTGATAATGCTGCGACAACGCGTCCCCACCCAAAAGTAATTGAAGCTATGATCCCGTATTTATCAAGCGAGTATGGGAATCCATCATCAATCCATTCCTTTGGAAGAAAAGCGCGAGTATTAGTTGAAGAGGTAAGAGAATTAATTGCAAATTTTATAGGAGCTAATGCAAGCGAAATATATTTTACCAGCGGCGGTACTGAAGCAAATAATTTTATTGTGGGTGGAATTCCGAAAGCCGATTTTATTGAAAGAAAAAGGAACAGCATATTAGTAACGAGTGCAGATCACCATAGTGTAATTGATACAGCAATTGAATTAAATAAGATAGGTTTATCAACTCGGTTGGCTCAGGTTGATCATACTACCAAAGTGGTAATTGAGAACTATAAAAATTTGTTAGATAGTACTACTTCCCTTGTATCCGTAATTCACATTAATAATGAGACAGGATCAATTAATAACATTAAAGAATTAGCAAGCGATGCCCATCAAATAAATTCCTATTTTCATTCCGATGCTGTTCAAAGTTTCGGGAAATTTACAATTAATGTAAGCGAATTAAGTCTCGATGCACTTACTGCCTCCGCTCATAAAATTAATGGTACCAAAGGAATTGGATTTGCCTATATTAAAAGTGGAACACCTGTAAACCCTTTAGTTATTGGGGGATCACAGGAACGTAATAGAAGAGGTGGAACGGAAAATGTTGCAGCTATCGCCGGTTTAGCGGAAGCTGTAAGGATAGCCGAATTAAATATGAATTATAACTTCGATCATGTTAAAAACCTGAGAAAATTATTTCTTGACGGAATTAAAGTAATCGACAATAAAGGGATAAAAATAAACGGTGGTGCTGATGCAAATCCTTACATTCTCAGTATTACCTTTCTCTCTAATTATTACCAGAATGATTCAGAAGCAATGCTGATGTTTTTAGATATCCATGGAATTGCAGCATCGAATGGCGCAGCTTGTACATCAGGAACAATAAAACCGTCTCATGTAATTTTAGCTACTGGGTACCCTGAAGATGATGCGCGCGGCACAATCAGGTTTTCATTTTCCGCAGAAAATACTTTTAAGGAAGTAAATTATACTTTAGAAATACTTAGTAACCTTGCAAAAAAATTCCGCAAGTGATCATGTTAAATAATCTATTAGTTGAGAGACCTTCTCTTTCAACTGTTTCCTGTTTACAATAAAATCGACAAAACCATTTTCCAATAAAAATTCAGAGCGTTGAAATCCCTGTGGAAGGTCCTTACCAATTGTCTGTTTAATAACGCGTGGACCCGCAAATCCAATTAATGCTTTAGGTTCAGCTATAATAACATCACCAAGCATTGCATAACTTGCTGTAACGCCTCCTGTAGTTGGATCAGCTAATATAGAAATAAAAGGAATTTTTGAATCAGCAAGTCGAGCAAGCCGGGAACTTGTTTTTCCCATCTGCATAAGCGAGAAAGCACCTTCCATCATTCTTGCCCCGCCGCTCTGGCTGATAATTATCAGTGGGATTTTTTCATCA
>JAGXSM010000113.1 GCA_018333725.1 Melioribacter sp.
ATCAAAAACAGCATCGGGCGATTTCGATTACCCGCGCGCAAAAGCCGGCGGACTTGATGTTGCTTTTATGTCAGTTTACGTGGCTGCACGTTACGAAAATAACGACGCTAAATCCGAAGCAGATAGTGTAATCGATATAGTTGAACGGATATTGAAAACTTACCCGGATAAATTTGCACGTGCTAATAGCACTGATGATTTGTATCAGAATTTTAAGGATGGAAGAATATCATTACCAATGGGAATGGAAAACGGCTCACCGCTCGAAGGCGACCTGAAAAATCTAAAATATTTTTACGAGAAGGGAATAAGATATATTACGCTTGCGCATTCTAAGAGCAACCATATTTGCGATTCATCTTATGATCCGGAAAGAAAATGGAAAGGGTTAAGTCCGTTTGGTAAGGAAGTTGTAAAAGAAATGAACCGGCTTGGTATGATGATAGATGTTTCTCATATAACCGATGATGCATTTTATCAGGTAATAGAATTATCTAAAGCACCTGTAATTGCTTCTCATTCATCATGCAGATTTTTTACCCCCGGCTGGGAAAGAAATATGAGCGACGAAATGATTAAAGCATTAGCTAAAAACGGAGGCGTTATTCAAATTGCTTTTGTATCGAATTTTGTAAGTCAGGAGATTAGAGATAAGGAAGCAAAAAATAGAAATGCAATATCTGAATACCTTAAAGCAAATAACATTCCTGCAAATGATAAACGTGCTTCTGAGTATTCCAGCAGATACTGGAAAGAGAATCCGGTTGGATACGCAGACGTTAAGGATGTTGTTAAACATATCGATCATGTAGTTAAGCTGGTGGGAATTGATTATGTAGGATTGGGCTCCGATTTTGATGGTGCCGGAGATTCATTTCCACATGGGTTAAAGGATGTATCCTACTTCCCAAATTTAATTTATGAATTGCTTAAAGCCGGATATAATAAGGAGGATATAAGAAAGATATGCGGTGGCAATCTTCTTAGAGTATGGAGCGAGGTTGAAAAGATAGCACGTTTAAGCAAATAAAGAGTAACTGTTAATTTCCGCTTTGGAATTAATGCGTTTTCGACTTTTACAATCAGTCATTACTCATAATTCGTTAAATATAAGCGTTTATTCTTCTGCAAATCTTCGGCAAAATTCATTACATTTGAATGTGAAAATAAAATAATACCAAGACAAATTTCAGTTGGATATTGCCAAACAATATATTGTTCAGTGTATAAATACGGCTGCAAATAATCTTAGACTTAGTTCGGAAAAGATTGAAACTGTAGCAATAATACGTGAACGGTTGAATTCAGCAGAAAACCTTTTTGAAGAATTAAAAAATTTCAAAAAAATAACCGAGTTATCTAAACTTGGTATAAAACTGAACGAATTCTATAATTTTATCGAGACCGGTAAAATCGATTTTCTTAAATTGTCCGATAAATTTAAGGAACACAGTTTTAATCTTGTCCGCGAGCTTAATTATGTTCTCGATGTTCTTACTCCTCAAATGATGAGAAATCTTTTTCAGAGATTGGACGATAACCCAATTAAAGTTGACCTTACAAAAAGAAATAAAAGCGATGAGAATATTTCTGTATCAAGTGATGAAGAATCAAATTTCCCTAAAAGATCTAGAGCAGATGAGTTAAAAGAAGCATTTATTTTCGAAGAACTTAATAAGGATGATGCGTTCAACTTCGAAAGTTATGAAGAAAGAGTGCTTAGACCTGTTAAAGAACTCGATTCATTTCTTAATCGTGTTCAAAGATACGATTACACAGAAAATGAAATGAACTCATTTGTAAAAACAATAAATGATAATGCGCTATTATCTCAAAAAGTCGGTTTCGAAGTTTTATCTAATATGCACAAAATATTTGCAAGCGGACTCGATTTGATCCATCAGAAAAAAATTGCTCCAAGTCCGAATGTAATTGAATCTCTCAGATCGTGCCTTATTGTAATTGTCGCAGTGGTTCGGGGTAAAGAAGTGGATATAACTAATTATCTTAATCGCGCTGAGGGTTTCGGTAAATCAATAATATCAAACAAAAAGGAAAGGTAATGGAGATATTTGCAGTAATTATGGCCGGTGGAGTAGGATCCAGATTCTGGCCTCGTAGTAAGGAACGCAAACCGAAACAGTTGATCCGTATTGTCGGCGAAAATACTATGATACAGGATACTGTTAGAAGATTGGATGGCTTGGTTAAGTACGAGAATATTTTCGTTATCACAAATAAAATTCAGAAAATAAGAGTTAAAGAACAACTACCTCAAATTCCGGTTGAAAATATTATTGACGAACCTTTCGGGAAAAATACCGCTGCATGTATCGGACTTGCCTCTGTAATCATAAAACAAAAAAACCCCGAAGCGGTTACAATTACACTTCCTTCCGATCACTTGATAAAAGACGACGAACTGTTTAGAGAATGCCTTCTTACTGCAGCAAATTATGCGGATAAATCTAAAGGTCTTGTTACAATAGGAATTACACCAACACGGCCAGAAACCGGTTACGGATATATCCAGTTCGACGAAGATAATATTGAGAAAAATATTTACAAGGTTCTAACGTTTGCAGAGAAACCGAACATTGCAACCGCAAGACGCTTTTTAGAAAGCGGCGACTTCTTATGGAATTCGGGTATCTTTATATGGCGCGTTGATACAATTATGGATGAAATAAATAAATATCTGCCGGATTTGTATGAAGGGCTTACAAAAATTGAGGCAAGCATAAATACACCGGAGTTTGAAAAGACTGTTGTTCAAGTTTACGGACAATTAAAAAGTATTTCGATCGATTATGGTGTGATGGAAAAATCTAATATTGTTTTTCTTACCAAGGCAGACTTCTACTGGAATGATGTTGGAAATTGGGAAGCAGTTTATGAAATTTCGGATAAGAATGAAGAAGGTAATGCAATTATTGGAGATGTTTATACTCAAAATACGTTCGGTTCTTATATCTTCTCTCCAAGAAAATTTGCTGCTACAATTGGTGTGGAAAATTTAATTGTAATAAATACTAATGAAGCATTATTGATTTGTCATCGCAATAATGCACAGGACGTTCGGCAGATTGTTGATTACCTTAAAATGAATAAACGGACTGACCTTATCTGATGAAAAAAGTTATTACCGAAACGGATGTAATTAAAGTTATTAAATCAGGTGCTAAAGAGATTATTCTTGGAAAAGATGACCTGCTAACCCCGCTTGCAATTGATAGGATTAAACATTCAGGACTATTGATTAACCGCGATGGGAAAACTGAATCTGGATATAGCAGTTTATCTCATAAAATTGTTATTGGCTCTGATCATACCGGTGTAAAAGTAAAAAAAATGGTTATTGATTTTCTTAAATCGAAATCGTTTCAGGTACTTGATATTGGTACTTACAGTGAAGAATCGGTTGATTATCCGGACATAGCATTTAATGTTGCCAACCGGGTTGTAAATAAAGAATACGATTATGGAATAATTATAGATGCAACCGGAATTCCATCTGCAATTACCGCAAATAAAATTCCCGGTATAAGAGCTGCAACATGTTATAATGAATTCTCGGCACGAAGTTCAAGGGAACATAACAATGCTAATGTTTTGGTGCTTGGTGCAAAAGCCATTGGTGAGGAAACGATCAAATCAATTATCGACGTATGGCTTGGTAGTCATTTTCTTGGCGACCGTCATCAAAAAAGATTGGATAAGATAAAAGCAATAGAAGAAAAATATTCCAGAAAAAATTAATTCATACTTAATAGTAAAGAACAGAGTAACCCGCTTGTATATCGAAAAATCACGTGTCGAATGGATCAAAAATCTTCTGCCGGATACATATTTACTGTGTGTCCATTCACCTTTAATAGCTTCCAGAATAAAACCGGGACAATTCTGCAATATTAAAGTATCGGAATCGGACTTCCCATTACTTCGCCGTCCGTTTAGTATTTGTGAAGTTGATGGGGAATTCCTTCACTTTATGTTTGATGTTCATGGCGAGGGGACAAAAATTTTATCTAATAAACTAAAAGATGATGTTATCGATATCCTCGGTCCATTAGGTAACGGTTTCGATTATACGGGAGATTATTCAACAGCAATAATTGCTGCCGGTGGAATCGGAATAGCTCCATTTCCTCATTTAATTCATAAACTGCCATCTGATAAAAAAGTAATCAGCTTTTTCGGCGGACGATCAAAAAATAATGTTATTGAATATGGAATGAAAAAATTATTGATCTCTACTGA
>JAGXSM010000114.1 GCA_018333725.1 Melioribacter sp.
GCTGTTGACGATATGCGCTGGCTGAATAAAGGAAATAACTTTACATGGATTAGCGAACGAGACGGGTGGCGCCATATCTATTTAATATCTAAAGACGGAAAGAAAGTTCAGCTTATTACTCCGGGCAACTTTGATGTGATTGATATTCAGAAAATTGACGACAAAAACGGATGGATCTATTACCGTTCATCTCCCGATAACGCTACACAACGCTATCTTTATAGAGTCTCGCTTGATGGCAAAGGGAAAATTGAAAAGTTAACTCCAAAACAAATTACAGGTGTTAACTCCTATCAGGTTTCTGATGGAGCTAATTATGCAATTCATAATAACTCAACATTTGATAGTCCCTCAACAATCAATCTTGTTGAATTACCCTCACATAAAGTTGTAAGAACTCTTGTTGAGAATAAATCCTATAAAGAAAAAATTGATGCGTTAAAACGGCTTCCCACAGAATTTTTTAAAGTTGATATAGGAAATAATATTGTACTCGACGGATGGATGATGAAGCCCCCCGATTTTGATCCGACTAAAAAATATCCTGTTCTGTATTACTTATATGGAGAGCCGGCGGCGCAAACAGTTCTGGACCAATTCTTTGGCACTCAATATTTATGGCATCTTATGTTAGCGCAGCAAGGCTACATAATAATAAGTGTTGATAATAGAGGAACACCCGCACCAAAAGGAAAGGAATTCAGAAAGTCGTTATACAAAAAAGTTGGGACCGTTACATCACAGGATCAGGCGGAAGCAATGAAGGCAATAATAAATAAGTATAGTTTTATTGATCCGCTTAGAATCGCTGTTTGGGGATGGAGCGGCGGCGGTGTTTCAACTCTTAACCTGTTGTTCAGATATCCGGAATTATTCCAGACGGGTCTTGCAGTCGCCGCTGTTAGTGATGAACGTTTGTATGACACAATTTATTCTGAACGTTATATGGGATTGATAACCGATAATGAAGAAGGTTACAAAGAGAGTGCGGCAATTACATTTGCACATCAGTTGAAAGGAAACCTGCTAATGGTTCATGGTACTGGTGATGATAATGTTCACTATCAGAATATGGAATTGTTAATCAATGAATTGGTAAAACACAATAAACATTTTACAATGATGGCATATCCAAACCGTTCGCATGGCATTTACGAAGGTGAGGGGACAACTATTCATTTGTATACATTACTAACAAAATATTTGAATGATAATACTCCGGCTGGAGGAAAATAATTTTTTACTCTCCGCTCTTTGAGTTTACATTGCGATCTCAGCCAGAAGCTGATTAATCTGCATCAATAACTTTTTATTTTTCCTGAGATAAACTCAAAGAGCGAACTTATTATCGGAGAATATAATGAGAAAATTTCTTTCGCTCTTTCTATTGCTTTCAACTTTTATTCTATCGCAAACTAAAATTGCTCTTCTCGACCTTAAAAATTCATTTAATAATAACAGCGAATTACAATCAGTAATTAAATTTCTAGAACAAACAGAAGAATTTAAAGCTGTACGACTAAACAAAAATGACATTCTCCATTCTCCATTCTCAATTCTAAATTATCAGTTGCTGTGGCTTCATCGTGCCGACTCCACCGAATTTACTTCGGAAGAAACCGATCCTCGTGTTATCTCTAAAATAAAACAGTATGTGAACGAAGGTGGAAAATTATTTTTAACTCTTGATGCATTAAAGTACCTGAACCTCCTCGGATTTGAAACCGAAACACCAACCGTACAATACGCAGATGCAGTTGATGATGGTTACGGAAGAAAATTAGGACTCCATTCATTTAGAATGCATCCTGTTTTTAATGAATTGAACGGCGGCGCTTATATGTTCAACCCGATAGTTGATATGAAAACGCGGCAGATCGGATTTTTCGGTTCGTCAATTCCCCAAAACGGAAGAGTCGTTGCAGTCGATTGGTCTTACATAACATTAAAGGAAGATTCCAAACTTGTAATTGAATACAGCATCGGTAAAGGAAAAATTTTGGCAGTTGGTGCTTATACGCATTATTCAATTCCCAATAACAGCAAAGAACATCTGGAACTCTTTACAAAGAACTGTTTGAATTATTTAGTTGGTAACTATGAGGGTCAAAAAAAATATTATTGGAATTATTCTGCAAATACAGTAAAAAAGTTTTCATTAAAAGAAATGGAGGATAGCACAGTTCTCAATTCTAAATTCTCAATTCTAAATTCTGCTTCAACTACGTGGCAGCAATCGAATCAGAATTTATTAATTAAAAATCAGTTTGCATCGGACAACTATTGGAACGTAGCCGGTGAGCGGATGCTTGTAATGGGGAAAGAAAAAGGGGGAATAGACGAAATCTGGGCGCATCCATTTATGGCTCTACAGGATTATGAGGTTGGTATTCAGTTCTCTTATAAAGATACGGTCTACTGGCTGAACGATGCACGTCCCCAAATTGAAGTAAGACCCGAATCTTTTACACGTATTTATAAATTCAGCAGAGCATATTTAACGGAAATCGTAACATCATCGAATGATAAACCCACTGCAGTTGTTCATTATGAATATCGCGGAGTCTATCCGGCAAAGCTCTTAGTCAAATATAAAAGTAATATGCGATTCATGTGGCCTTATTCCGAAAAGGTTTTCAACTCTATTGAATATGCATGGGACGAAAGCTTAAATAATTTTGTGATAACGGAAGAGAGTGGAGACCATGCTGTTTGTGTTGGCGCAAATAGAAAACCTGTACAAAGAGCAATAGGCCGGTTTACAAATTTTGAAAAACATGATTCGGTTTATTCCGGTACACCCACGGATAATTTTTTAGTTGCTGCCGTTGCACAGTATAATCTAGATATGAATGATAACATTGATTTTATAATTACTGCAACGAACGAGGGAGTAGAAACTACGCGCCGTTATTTCCACGCGGCAATTAGCAATCCTGAAAAAATATTTATGGGTGCATCAAATTATGCAGAGGATTTCTTTAGAAAATCCTTAATGATTACCACACCGGATAAAGATTTTAATGAAGGGTATAAATGGTCGCTAATAGGTACTGACCGGTTTTTTGTGAATACACCGGGATTAGGCAAAGCACTTGTTGCTGGTTATTCAACAACTGCAAAAGGATGGAATGGGGGACATAAAGTAAACGGGCGTCCCGGATATGCATGGTACTTTGGACGCGATGCCGTCTGGAGTTCGTTTGCACTTCTGGATTATGGCGACTTTGAAAAAGTTAAATCACAATTACAGTTTTTTAATAAATATCAGGACCTTAACGGAAAAATATTTCACGAGTTAACAACGTCCGGTGCGGTTCATTACGATGCCTCGGATGCGACACCGCTCTACATAATTCTTGTCGGCAGATATTTGCTTCATAGCGGAGATATTGAATTTATAAAAGAAACCTGGCCTAACATTAAAAAAGCCATCGACTTTTGCTTTTCAACGGATACCGATAAAGATCATTTGATCGAAAACACAAATGTTGGTCATGGATGGGTTGAAGGAGGCGGATTATATACTGCTCATACAGAAGTCTATCTCTCTGCGTGCTGGGCAGAAGCTTTGCGTATGGCTTCGATTATGGCGGGAAAATTAATGTACAATGAAGAATGTAAAATGTATAATGATGAATACGAAACTGTCAAGAACATTATAAATAAAGAATTCTGGAATGAGCAGAATAAGTTCTTAAGTTTTTCGAAATTGAAAGAAGGGAAATTTAATCCTGAAAAAACAGTTCTTGCAGCTGTTCCGGTTTATTTTGATATGCTCGAATACAGCAAAGCACAAAATGTAATTGATGATTATGCAGAGAATTATTTTTCTGCCGACTGGGGTGTTAGAATTTTACGCGATGATTCGCCGATTTATAATCCGCGCGGTTACCACACAGGTTCGGTCTGGCCTCTTTTTACCGGCTGGAGCGCATT
>JAGXSM010000115.1 GCA_018333725.1 Melioribacter sp.
GCAATTTCCTGTTGTGAGCGTTTTCTTTGATCACGTTCTTTTAGCACGACTCTAACAAATCCGCTATTTGTAGAACCTCCGCCACCTCCACCAGCGGTTACAGAAATAATTGCTTCCGCTTCAGGAACAGCTTCCTGAACCACGCGTGTCATATTCATTATATAATTATCCATCATCTCATAGGAAGTCCCTTCCGGCATTGTAGATTGGATTCTTACTTCTCCTCTGTCTTCAATCGGGGCAATTTCAGATTCAAGACTTGCTCCAATAAAATAAATCATTAATCCGGATATCAGCATAATAACAAACGCCAGCCATCTTTTTTGCATAAAAGAATCGAGTGTGTTTTTATAACTTGATTCCATCCACTTGAAGAATGGCTCTGTTTTGTAATAGAACCAGCTGTGTTTTTCTTTCTGCTTTAAAATTCGTGAGCTTAGCATCGGTGTTAAAGTCAATGCAACAAAAGATGATATTATAACCGAGCCGGCAATCACTACGCCGAATTCAACGAATAATCTTCCTGTTATTCCCTGTAAAAACATAATTGGTAGAAATACAGATGCAAGCGCTACTGTGGTTGATATTACAGCGAAGAAAATTTCGGATGTACCTTTAATACCGGCTTCTACAGGATGCATTCCGCTTTCAACTTTTTTGTAAATATTTTCAAGAACCACTATAGCGTCATCCACAACTATTCCGATAGCAAGAACAATTCCAAGAAGTGTTAAGACGTTAATTGTAAAGTTGGCAAGATACATTATAAAGAAGGCACCTATAAGCGATACTGGTATTGCAATAATAGGAATAATAGTTGTCCGCCAATCTCTTAAGAAAAAGAAGATAATTAATATAACAAGAATGAATGCAAGTAAAATTGTTTCTTCAACTTCTTTAATTGAATTACGGATATATTTTGTAACATCAAATCCGATTGACAGATTTATGTCTTCCGGTAGATCCTTTTTAATCTGCTCAACTCTTCTGTAAAACTCATCGGTTATTTGAATATGATTAGCACCCGGTTGCGGAATTACGATTACGCCAACCATTGGAATTCCATCACGCCTTAAAATTGACCTGTCATTCTCCGGATATAATTCGGCATAACCAACATCTTTGAACCGGACAATAATTTTATCTGATTCCTTAATTATAAGATTATTGAATTCTTCTACTGTTGTTAATCTGCCCAATGTTCTAACAGTAAGTTCTGTATTGCTTCCTTCAATTCTTCCGGATGGCAGCTCAATATTTTCTCTTGCCAGAGCATTGCGGATATCGAGAGGGGTAACTTTATACGCGCCAAGTTTTGCGGGGTCCATCCATAGACGCATCGAAAATCTTCTCTCGCCCCAGATACCAACCTGACTTACACCCGGAATAGTCTGTATTCTTTCCTTAAATGCATTCTGTGCAATATCAGAAAGTTCTAACAGATTTCTCTTATCACTTTGCACACTTAAGAATAAAATAGGGAATGCATCTGCATCTGCTTTAGAAACAGTTGGCGGATCAACATCTGCCGGAAGACTTCTTTGAGCACGCGAAACCCTATCTCGCACATCATTTGCTGCAGCTTCAATATCCATTGTTACATCAAATTCAACAGAAATTGAACTCCGTCCGTCCCTGCTTACAGATGTTAAAGATCTTATTCCAGCAATTCCGTTAATTTGTTCTTCTAATGGTTCTGTTATTTGAGATTCAATAACATCGGCATTAGCACCAACGTAACTTGTAGAAACTGTTATGATAGGAGGATCGATACTCGGATATTCGCGAACACCAAGATATGTATAACCGATAATTCCAAATAAAACTATTGTAATAGACATAACCGTTGCAAGAACGGGGCGGCGAATACTAATTGATGATAAACTCATATTGTTTCTTTTTCTTATTTAATAAATTTTGAAAACAATTCGTGTGCTAAAAATTATTTTACCGCATTAATTTTAACCGGCATGTTAGGTCTAAGCTGAATTATTCCAGATACTATTAATGAATCCCCTTTTTCCAATCCCGATATAATTTGGACATCTCTTTCAGTTCTAATTCCGGTAGAAACTTTTTGTAATACAGCTTTTCCTTTTTTATAAATGAAAACCTTTTCTCCTTCTATATCCGGCACTATTACAAATGATGGGACTAAAAGAGCCGAACCAATATCTTCAAGAATAATCTCTACTTCAACATAAGCGCCCGGGGTTAATTCATTTTGTTCATTTGCTACCGTTGCTCTTGCTTTAACTGTTCGTGTATTTTCCTCAATCTTCGGTTCAACGGCATATACTCTTCCATAAAAAGTTTTAGCTGTATTCGGAAGTTTAATATTTATCATTTTCCCCTCTTTCAAAACACCAAAGTATTTTTGAGGAACAGAAAAATCTATTTTAATAGGATTGATACTCTGAAGCTTTGCGATATTATTCTGGGTGGAAATAAAACTTCCAACACTAACAGACCTCAATCCAATTACTCCATCGAATGGAGAGCGAACTTCAGTTTTTTCAATTTGCGCACGTGTAAATTCAACATCGGCTAATACAGAATTTAATTCGCTCAATGCAACATCATATTCCTGTTGACTTGTCATATTTTTTTCGAGCAATTGTTTAAATCTTGCTTCCTTATCTCTTGCAAGAGTTTCCCTGGAAAGATTTTTCTTTAATGTTGCCTGAAGTTCGGAATCATTAATTTTAACAAGGAGATCGCCTTTCTTAACACGTTTACCTTCTTCAAATAAAATTTCAGTTATTTTCCCGGAGGTTTCGCTTCTTAATTCAACTTCTTCATTGCTAAGTGTGGTTCCATTAGTAAAAATTTTGTTCTGAAGTTTTTGAGGTTCCAGCAGTTTAATATCAACTGATACCTGGCGTCTTGGTCCACCCGGACCGGGTGTATTAACGGCTTCATCGCTTCCGGAAAAGTCAACTTTAAGCAGAATAAGAATGGCAACAATTGCAACTATGGAGATAATCGAAATAAGTCTCTTTTTGTTTTTCATAATAAAGGTTAATCCAAATTATTTTTGTGAATTAGGGTTATTAAAATATGCATTATCCCCTTTAATAAGTAAAATAAAAAAACTATTGGGGGTGCATTTATTTTGAACGGGACATTTTTTTAAATATCGTTAGTTAGATGCAGAAATGCTTGTCCGGGTTTAACCGGACTTTTAGAAAATGTAAGAAATGATAATTTATTTTTCTGATTCTCTTCGTACTGTAGGTACAAAATCTGCCGGTCTTCCCTTTTTAGGAAGGCCAATAATCTCTCTTGCTCTATCAAGAGCATCATCAATGTTGCCAAAAACATTTTCTTGGCCAAATAGATCGAGTAATCCGGCTTGAGTCATTGCATAAAGCGGTTGAGTATGAACGCCTGATAGAACAATAGTTGTTCCCTGTTTTTTAGAATCTTTATAAAACTCTTCAAGTGTATGCAGACCCGTTGCATCAATTGCTGGTACATTACGCATTCGTATTATTCTAACTTTTGGCGGTTCTTCAATAACATGCATTGCATCCTTAAAAGTTGAAGCCGCACCAAAGAAAAACGGACCATTCACTTCAAAGACTTCAACACTTTTTGGAACCTCTCTTCTATTAATTGAATTAGGATCATACGATTCCTCTTCGTCTGCAAGCTCGCGTGTAATTACTCCAACATTTGTTACCATTGCCATTCTACGCATAAATAGAATTACGGCAAGTATCATTCCTATTTGAATAGCGATTGTGAGATCAAAAATTACTGTTAAGAAAAATGTTGTAAGCAGAACCACAACATCGCTTCGCGGACTCCTTAACAAACTTTTAAATGAGCGCCACTCGCTCATATTATATGCTACTATTACAAGTATCGCTGCCAGGGTTGCCATGGGGATAAGTTTTGCAAGTTTACCGAAAAAGAGCATGATTAAAAGGAGTGTTAACGAATGAACAATCCCGGCAACGGGAGTTCTTCCGCCATTTTTGATATTAGTTGCAGTGCGTGCAATTGCACCGGTAGCTGGTATTCCACCGAACATTGGTGATGCAATATTTGCCAATCCCTGTGCAATTAATTCCATGTTGCTTCTGTGTTTACCGCCAATCATTCCATCTGCTACGACTGCTGATAATAAAGATTCTATTGCTGCAAGGATTGCTATTGTTGTTGCCGGTGCTATTAGATTTTTAATAACAGCTAAATTAATTTGATAGAAGTGCGGTTCGGGAATATTCGAGGGAATTTCACCAAACCGGCTTCCAATAGTTTCAACAGGTATGTGTAGTAAATGCACTAAAAGTGTCGATACGATTATTGCAATTAATGAACCGGGAATTCGATGTGTTACTCTCGACCAGAAGATCATAATTATAAGAGAAAGTGCGGCTATGCCGAATGCGTAGTAATTCAGAGTAGATAAACTTTCGCCATAGGCAATCCACTTTTCATGAAATTCTGATGGAACCGATTTCATTGCAAATCCGAGTAGGTCTTTTATCTGTGTAGAAAAAATCAGCAGTGCAATTCCGGATGTAAACCCAACAACAACCGGATATGGAATAAATTTTATAATCGAACCGAATCGCGCAAAGCCCATAATAACAAGTATAATCCCGGCCATTATTGTTGCGACCATTAACCCGGTCATTCCATATTGCTGAATAATGCCATACACAATTACAATGAATGCACCGGTAGGACCGCCAATCTGAACCCGGCTTCCACCAAATGCAGAAATAATAAATCCGGCTATTATAGCTGTGATAATTCCTTTCTCTGGTGTAACACCGCTTGCAATACCGAATGCAATTGCCAATGGAAGGGCAACAATACCAACTATAACACCGGCAGTTAAATCTGCAACGAATTGCTGTTTATTGTAATCTCTTAGTGTTGTAAATAATTTTGGTTTTAACATAGAGCTAATTTTTAACTCCGTAAAATTACTCCATAGTTAAATTAAATGCGTTATTAATTATTTTTCTTGTAGAATTTATACATTTTTGATAAATATAATTTTTTATGAATTTAATCCTCTCGAATAAAGAATCGGAAAAATGAATTGCTCATCTAATACAGGAATATTTTAAAGAACAAAATGTTAGACAACAAAAATCACTGGTATGACGGTTTATTCTATGACAGGATTATTGCACCTAATCAGGATAAATCTTTCTCACAGATAAAGAAAATAATTAATGCCGGCTCTAACTTATTGGATGTTGGCTGCGGTACAGGAAGACTTGCTTTCCAAATTGCAGATAAGTGCAGCAAGGTTGATGGGATCGATATATCAATAAAGAATGTGAATCTGGCTAATAAGAAATTGTCGGTAGATGTTTTTCCTAATATAACATTTCATCACGCTGATATCACAAAGTTCTTGTCCTTAAAGAATAAGAAATATGATTACGCTGTTTTATCATATGTAATTCATGAAGTTGATATTAGTTTGCGTGTCGAAATCCTTAAATTACTCTCTCAAGCTGCAGCTAAAATTATAATAGTAGATTATTTAACACCACGCCCAAAAGGATTCTGGAGCAGACTGAATGAAATTGTAGAATTTATTGCGGGTAAAGAGCATTACAGAAATTTCAAATCGTATGTTGCAAACGGAGGGATTTACGGACTTGCTAAACAAAGCGGTTTGAAAATTATTAAAGAAATTAAAAATGTGCCGTCAACAAGTCATATCGTAGTGTTGTCCAAAATTAAATGACAATCAAATATTTTTTTTAGAATGCTTTGACTTGAAGGAATCCCTTTAGAATAGAATCGGCACGATAACGATGGGGATTCCAGCAAAGGAATTCCTTCAATATCTTCGCCATTTACTAATAATGTCGGCGAACCTCTGAATTTAACTTGCCTTGCTTTTGCTTCATCATTCACGAGTACTTTTTCAATTTCAACTTTATCTTCCAAACCATTTACTGCTTCTTTTAAGTTGTTCTCCAACTTAATATGAGTCAGACAGCCTTCGAAATACTGTAATTCGAGCTTAACTTTCATATCATTACTCATAGCAATTCTAATTATTTATTATAAACACACATCTGGTGATTTAACCGTTCCTTCTTCAACATTCCCGAAATATTTCTTTTGAAACCAGAGTGCAACATTTACAAGAGCGATCAATACCGGTACTTCAACTAAAGGACCAATTACAGCAGCAAAAGCTTCCCCGCTGTTTATTCCGAATACTGCTATGGCAACTGCAATTGCTAATTCAAAATTATTACTGGCAGCCGTAAACGAAAGTGTTGCTGTCTTTGAATAATCTGCACCAATCTTCCTCCCCATATAAAATGAAACCAGAAACATTATTACAAAGTAAAGAAGAAGCGGTATTGAAATTCTTACAACCTCAAGTGGAATTTTTACGATGTATTCACCTTTAAGTGAAAACATTACAACTATAGTGAATAGCAATGCTATCAATGTTATCGGCGAAATCTTAGGAATGAATTTCTTCTCGTACCATTCCTTACTCTTCAACTTCAGCATAACAAAACGTGTTATCATTCCGGCTAAGAAGGGAATACCAAGGTAGATGAATACAGACTCCGCTATTTGGCCTATCGTAATATCAACCGCGAATGTTTGAAGGCCGAGCCACGATGGAAATACCGTTAGAAAGATGTAAGCATAAACTGAGAAGAAGAGGACTTGAAAGATCGAGTTAAATGCAACAAGTCCGGCAGCGTATTCCGTATCTCCCTTAGCGAGTTCATTCCAGACGATAACCATTGCAATACATCTTGCGAGTCCAATCATTATTAATCCCGCCATGTATTCAGGATAATCGGGAAGAAAGACTACAGCAAGAACAAACATAAGAACCGGTCCGATAACCCAGTTCTGAATAAGCGAGAGCGATAAAATTTTTACATTCCTGAATACATCTCCAAGTTCTTCATACTTTACCTTGGCAAGCGGAGGATACATCATTAAGATTAGTCCGATCGCAATCGGGATATTAGTTGTGCCGCTCTGAAATGAATTCCAGAAATCAACAATGCCCGGGAATAGATAACCGGAGAAAACGCCGATGAACATTGCAAGAAAAATCCACAATGTTAAATATCTATCTGAAAATGAAAGTTTTTTTGTTAATGAACTCATATTATTCCTTTCAGAATATTTTATTGTTATCGCTTACCTTTTTATTTACAAAATATACAATAGTGCTAAAAAGCAATGCTGCCGGAATAATGACGATCCATTTATTTACACCCAACTGTATAAAAATATCGCTGTTAATTTCACTTGATAGTAACGCTGCTTTAACAGGTTT
>JAGXSM010000116.1 GCA_018333725.1 Melioribacter sp.
GTGTAAATTTTTCTATCTCCTCATAGTCTTTCCATGTATCGAGTGCGTAACGGTAACCCGATTTACCGAGGGTTAGAAATCCGGCATCGTTAGTTCCCTCTTTATACTGAGGTTCAAATACCGGAGCTCCTCCGCCGCCTCCAAATCCAAGAATTATGTCTTCCTTAATAAGGTCTTTACCACTAAGGATTCGATTCAGAAATTTTTCATCCAGTAGTACTCCCCACTTTTCGCGAATAAAATCGAGCTGCGCATCAATGTTATCGGGGTTTGTTAGTATTGGCGTTTTAAGAAATGTAAAAAGATCCTGATTATCAGGACCGAATTTCTTTTCATTCACAAAAAATTTTTCGAGCTCGCTTAACGACTTCTTGTAAATTTCTTTTTCATTCAAATAGTTCTGATTGAATAATTCGATGATGTTTTTATTTGCCGGATTAATATTTGCAAACGACAACAGGATTAATTCTTCAAGAGTTATTTCCAGATTGGAACGGTCTGCAGTAAATGAATTAAGATAATCGAACACACTCGATTGACCTTTATAAACTTCGTTTGGTGGAAATATTTCGACAAAATCGAATAATAATTTTCTTACAGATTCTTCACCTAAAGTATTATTAAGGGATTCTAAAGCTTTCTTAATAACACCGGGGTTAACCTGAACTTCATATACTCTGAAAAGGAAATGATAAATTTCATCGAGCAGACCGGCAGCATTCACTTCACCAACTTTTACCTGTTCGGTTACATCTCTCCTATCATTTATTTTCTTAACAAAATTTCTTGCTGCAGCATTGTTAACAAAAACAACATTTCCGGCAATTGAAAAGAAAACGTCGTCAATTTCATACTTCTTACGGATTTCTTTCGAAATATGAAATTCGAATCTCGGGAATTTGTTAGTCCGTTCCATTTTTTTATCGATAAAAATTTTTACTGGATGATTAATTATTCCGATAATTACTGATGTGAATATAAGTAATAATGCTCACTCAATAAACTTCCAAACCGAATCAATATTAATCGACATTTAGTATTACCTTACGATAACTTTCTTAAATAATAGGTTCTCATTCAAATTGTTATTAGTTACCTATTCTCGTATATTTTTAGCCCAAATTTTACATAAACTTATGTCAGTAACACCATTAATGGCACAATACGCACGGATAAAGGAAAATTATCCTGATACAATTCTTTTATTCCGTATGGGTGATTTCTTCGAAACATTTGAAGAAGATGCCCGGATAGCATCAAAAGTGCTTGGAATAACACTAACCAAGCGTGCCAATGGTGCTGCAGAGGACGTTCCGCTCGCCGGGTTTCCGCACCATGCTATTGATAGTTACCTTCCTAAGTTAGTCCGCGCCGGTTACCGTGTAGCAGTGTGTGAACAGCTTGAAGATCCGAAATTTGCTAAGGGAATTGTTAAGCGTGACGTAATTGAAGTTGTTACACCGGGCGTTTCATT
This sequence comes from Melioribacter sp., assembly GCA_018333725.1. Classification (GTDB taxonomy): domain Bacteria; phylum Bacteroidota; class Ignavibacteria; order Ignavibacteriales; family Melioribacteraceae; genus DSXH01. The sequence goes on from JAGXSM010000116.1 coordinate 1,475, forward strand.
TAATGATAAGTTGCTTGATCATAAAAAGAATAATTACCTCCTCTCAATTTATTTGGAGGATGAAATTGCCGGACTGGCATTCAGCGATATCTCCACGGGTGAATTCCAGACTTTCCAGATTTCAAGAAATGAATTGAATCAGCAGATCGGCTCAATAAATCCATCAGAGGTTTTAATTCCTAAAAAATACAAGAACGAACTTGAACCACTCATTCTGAAATTTTCACCTAACACACGGGTAACAAAGATTGACGACTGGATTTACAATTACGATTATGCTTCAGAACTCTTAATAAATCATTTCAACACCAAGACACTTAAGGGATTCGGTATAGAAGGATTGAATTCAGCCATTTGCTCAGCCGGTGCAGTGCTTAATTATCTTAGAGAGACACAAAAAGCAAATCTCCCTCATATAAATAGAATTTCCCGTTATAACCCTTCCGATTATATGCTTCTGGATTTTTCCACAAAGAAAAATCTCGAAATTACTTTTTCAATGAATGAAGGTGACCGTGAAGGAACGCTCATTTCAATACTTGATAAAACAGAAACTGCAATGGGCGGTAGGATGCTTAAGAAATGGATCTCCGCACCTTTAATTAAGCTCGAGCCGATTCTAAAGCGACAGGAATGTGTTGAAGAATTTTATGTCAACAAAGCACTCAGAAAAAATTTACAAAATGAATTAAGCGAAATAGGTGACCTCGAAAGATTAACTTCAAAAATATGTACTGGAAGAGCTAATCCGCGGGAAATGATAAACGTAAAAACATCTTTGAAGAAAATTCCTCTTATAAAACAACTTCTCGATCAAACCAAAGTTGAGACTCTTCAGATAATCAACCAAAAACTCCATTCATTGGATTGGCTTGTAGAAAAAATTGAACTTGCAATTTCCGATGATCCCCCTTTAGCTGTTTCGGACGGAGGTGTTATTAGATTCGGTTATAATCCGGAGCTTGATGAATTGAGAAGTCTATCTACAAATGCTAAAGATTGGATTGCAAATCTACAAAAGACAGAACGCGAACGGACAAAAATTTCTTCTCTTAAAGTAAGCTATAACAAAGTTTTTGGGTATTACATTGAGATTAGTCATGCTAACAAAGATAAAGTACCGGATGATTATATAAGAAAGCAGACTCTTGTTAATAGCGAGAGATATATTACACCTGAATTAAAAGAGTATGAAGATAAAATTCTGAATGCAGAAGAAAAAATTGCCAAACTTGAATTTGAATTATACGACCAGGTAAGAAACAATGCATCAACTGCATCCAAAGAAATTCAGGAGAATGCTCAGCTTGTTGCAATGCTCGATTGCTATCTTTCTCTTGCAGAAGCGGCAGATGAAAATAAATATGTTAAACCTGTGCTCAATGATTCAGATCGAATCGAAATTATTGACGGACGTCATCCGGTTGTAGAGCGGATTCTTCCACCCGGCGAAAAATTTACTCCTAACAGCTCATTACTCTCTTCGACAGAAGATCAGATAATTATTTTAACCGGTCCTAACATGGCCGGTAAATCGGTCTATTTACGACAGGTAGGACTTATAGTGTTAATGGCACAGATCGGTTCATTCGTCTCTGCAAAAGAAGCGCACATCGGATTAGTAGATAGAATTTTTACACGCGTTGGAGCAAGTGATAACATTGCATCGGGCGAAAGTACCTTCCTTGTAGAAATGCAGGAAGCCGCAAATATCCTTAACAATGCTACCGGCAGAAGCTTAATTTTACTCGATGAAATTGGCCGCGGCACAAGCACATTCGATGGGATTTCGATTGCATGGTCTATAACCGAATACCTTCACGATCATCCGAATCTTCAGGCAAAAACATTGTTCGCTACTCATTATCACGAACTAAATGAAATGGCGGAACTTTTTCCTAGAATTAGAAATTATAAAGTTGAGGTGCGTGAATACGGGGATAAAGTAATTTTCCTCCACAAAGTTTCTCAGGGAGGGGCAGATCATAGTTATGGAATTCAGGTCGCTCAAATGGCTGGTCTGCCGCAATTTGTTACTGCACGCGCTAAAGAAGTTCTTGCAAATCTTGAAAGTAAAGAACTTACTCCTTATGAAGTAAAGAAAGCAAAACTTGCTAAACTTAAAAATCAGGATAATTTGCAGATAAGTCTTTTTGAGATGAAAGATGATTCTTTACGAAAAGAAATATCTGATTTACCTATTAATAAGCTTACACCATTGGAAGCTTTAAATAAATTGAGTGAATTAAAAAAGAAAATTGATGAGAAAAATGAACAATAACTATCGTAGTATTTTATCAACGGAAATCCGTTTAATCAGTGTAATCAGCGTTCTATTTCTTTTATTCTCAATAACAGGTTGCGGAAAAAACTATTCACCTGAGCAGAAAGAATATATATCCAAAATTGAGAAATCGAGAAAAGAAAAAAATGAATGGATGAAGAACGATCCCAATTCCCCGTTTAACTTCAAAGGTAAAGTTGAATTCCACGATCTGAAATATTTTGATGTTGATCCCGATTTCGTTTTCAAAAGCCGGCTCTACGAGTATGAGCCGAAAGATACAATTACGATTTTCGGTACTAAGGGAGAAGAGAGAAAAACTGTAAGGTATGGATATGTTCAATTCAACTATTCAGGTAATGAGTACAAGATAAATGTGTATCAGAGTGTAGCGAGAAATGGAATGATTTATTACTCAATCTGGTTTACTGATATAACTACAAATAAAGAAACTTATGGCGTTGGAAGATATATCGACTTCGAAAAAGAAGAAGATCCTGATCATCTTTATGAAATAGATTTTAATTTAGCATATAATCCATATTGTGCTTACAGTCCGGATTACTCATGTGCAATACCTACAAAAGAAGATTACATTCCAATTGCAATTAAAGCCGGCGAAAAAAAATTTCATGACTAAAATTTGCGGAGACTAAAGTGGTTATTATTCTAGAAAAAAATGCAACAGAAGGACAAATTGAAGATGTAGTAAGACATCTGGAATCTTACGGATTTCAGGTTCACAAATCGACTGGAGTTGAAAGAACAATAATTGGTGCGATTGATGTTCAACCTAATTTCGATACAAGGAAGATAAGCATACTTGACGGAGTAGCAGAAGTTTACCGTATTACTACACCGTATAAACTTGCAAGCAGAAGCTTTCACGAAGAGAATACAATCATAAAAATTAAAGATGTTGAGATTGGCGGAAATAAAGTTGTATTGATTGCCGGTCCCTGCTCAATTGAGAATGAAGACCAGATTTTCAGAATGGCAAAGGTTGTTAAAGATGCCGGTGGAAAAATTTTACGTGGCGGTGCTTTCAAACCCCGAACTTCTCCTTATTCATTTCAGGGATTGGGCGAAGAAGGATTAAAATTGATCAAAGCTGCTGCAGATGAAAATAATCTGCTTGTAATTTCTGAAGTAATGCAAATTGACCATATAGAATTAATGGAACCATACATTGATATCTATCAGGTTGGCGCACGCAACATGCAGAACTTTTCTCTTATTAAGGAACTTGGTAAAACTACAAAACCTATTATGCTTAAACGCGGAATTGCTGCAACAATAGAAGAATGGTTAATGTCTGCGGAGTATATTCTATCTAGCGGCAACAAAGATGTCTTCCTTTGTGAACGCGGCATAAGAACATTTGAACAATACACGCGCAATACTTTCGATCTTTCTGCTAT
>JAGXSM010000117.1 GCA_018333725.1 Melioribacter sp.
GGAAGACCTTTACTTCTTGATGGAGCAATGGGTAGTTATTTATTGCAGAAGAATCTAAATCCCGATCAATATTTATGGCAATCAATTCATAACATAAAGCACCCTAAAATTGTTAAATCTATTTATGAGGAATATATTGATGCTGGCGCTGATTTAATTACTACAAATACTTTCAGGACAAATCCTGCTGCTGTAAAAAATTCTAATCTTGGTATTACAAATTACGAATTCGTAAAACTGAGTGTTGATATTGCCATTCATTCTAAACGCAATCTAAATATTATTATTGCCGGTTCCAACGCCCCGGCAGAGGATTGTTACCAAAGACAAAGAACATTAACATTATTAGACCTGGAGTATAATCACAAAAAGCATATTGAGATGTTATGGAATTCCGGAGTTGATTTTATTCTAAATGAAACTTTCAGTCATTGGGATGAAATAGAAATGGCAAGTAAATTTTGTCATGACAACAAAATCCCCTTTATTATTTCATTTTATTTTGATGAAGATCTTAAACTATTAAGCGGTGAACCTTTACATGAAGCAATAAATTTTGTTTCTGACTTCTCACCAATTGCCGTTGGCTTTAATTGTATTAAAGTTAAGACTTATAAAAAATATATAGATCATTTCCACCTGAATACTAAATTCGGATTCTATTTCAATTGTGGAACAGGTAAGGTAACTGATGAAAAACTGATTTGTGATATTGAGCCGGACATCTATATTAAATCAATAAAATCATTGATAAACTATAATACTTTTTTCCTTGGATCATGTTGCGGTTCTTCACCAAAACACACCGCAAAAATAAAAGAGTTGCTTGATGAAGTATATTGAAATTAAAGCTCCTGCTAAGATTAACATTGGTCTTAACATAATTAATAAGCGGTTGGACGGATATCATAATCTTTACACCTTATTCTACCCTATTTACGATTTGTACGATACACTTAAATTCACTTTAAGTGAACGATTCGAATTTTTTTGTAATGATAAAAATATTCCTGATGATGAAAATAATTTAGTTGTGAAAGCTAAATTATTACTTGAGGAGCTGACAAAGAAATCACTTTATGTAAAAATAGAACTTGAAAAAGTTATTCCTTCGCAAGCGGGACTTGGTGGCGGAAGTTCTGATGCTGCTGCAACACTTATATCGCTTAATGAATTATTCCGATTAAATCTGAAAGATGACGAATTAAACAGAATTGCTTTAATGCTTGGTTCGGATGTCCCCTTTTTTATTAAAGCTAAACCAGCTATTGGAAAATCGAGAGGTGAAATTCTTGAACATATCGACCTTGAGATTAATGAGTATATTGTTATTGTCAATCCGGGGATAAATATTTCGACCAGAGAAGCTTTCGCAAATGCAAAACCTGTTCAGAAAGAATTGGATTTTAGAAAATTTATTATTGCTAATAAAATTGATTACAATCTACTTAGGGAAATAGCTTTTAATGATTTCGAAGAGTTCGCATTTAATAAGTATCCAGAAATAGAGAATATCAAGAAGATTTTTTATGAGTCAGGTGCATTATATGCTTCAATGTCAGGGAGCGGTTCAACAGTGTTTGGTATTTTTTCTGATGAGGCTGTTGCTAAAAAATCAATTCAAAGTTTTCCTAAAACTCATTTCTGCTGGATAAGTAATCCTCATTATTGACTTCAAAAATATCATATTGATTCGGTTTAAAATTGTAAGGTAGTAATATTTCGAAAGTAGTTCCCGGGTGCTGTTCATTACCAATTCGAGATGGACTTTTAACTGTTATACTACCTCCAAACATTTCAATAATCTCCTTAACAATTGCAAGTCCCATCCCTGTTCCAGAATGCTTTGCTTTATCAATGTTAGAAGCTCTGAAAAACTGAGTAAATATTTTTGGCAATGAATCTTTTGGAATTCCAATCCCGGTATCGCTAAACTCAACATAAAGCATTCCTTCTTTATCATCCAGGATAATGTCTATTATACCATTTTGGTCAACATACTTTATTGCGTTTGAAATTAAATTCGAAAATGCTAATTCAAGTAAGATTGTGTCGGACTTAATTTTTTTATTTTCTGCTCTTTTGTCATTTAATTCCAGAGTAATTGATTTTGTTTTCACTAATTCTAATTGTTTATCAATTAATGACTCGATGAGTTTTACAATATCAATTTCCTCAGCAGATTTTACATCCAGAATCTTAAGACGCGAGATTCTTAAAATATCATTAAGAAGGTTAAGGGTCTCTTCTGTTCTTTGCTTAGCTCTATGTAGTTTCTTTTCAACTTCTATTTCAATTGGTCCCACAAATTTATTTAGAATCAAATCAATTATTGAATGAGTTGCAGTAACAGGTGTCTTTACTTCGTGGACAACACCAATAATATACTTCTGTTTTGTAATCTCTGCTTCATTAAGTTTTTCAAGGGTAGAACGTAATTGTTGTTCACGTTTATATAACTGTCTTGTAATTTTATTTGCTATATACACACTAATAAACAGCATCAATGTGAAAATGATGATAAAAAGTATATCATAAGTTAATGTTTGGGTTCTATTGTTCGTATATAATCCAATAATAAAATATTTTTCAACAATACCATATCTCTGAAGCATTGCCATAAGACCGAACAAAATACTAATTACTCCGGCGGTTATATAGACTAAGTAACCCGGTAATATCAGGCTACCAATGATCATGTGAAAAATAAAAAAGAGATGCAGTGGTGATTCAATAAGACCCGTATAATAAACCACGAACATTAACGAAAATAAATCGAGAGCCATTTGTATTAAGGAAAGATGAAGGCAGTTAAATTTATCAGGAATACAACCAACATATTTCCTTGATCGTTGAATTATTATATTGTATAGCAAAATGAAAGCTGAAATTATTAGCAGTGCGGTAAACTGGATTGAAGTTAAACGGAATTGAAAGATAAATTGCCCGGCAATTGTAAAGGCAAAAAGCATTACAGAAGCCAGATATCGAAGTTTAATAAACCAAAGATTTCTAACCCTAATTGCTCGCCAGAATTCACCGTAGTGATGAGCCCATTCAGGAATAAGAGGAATCATGATCATCCTCAATTGAGTTAATTGATCAAATACTTCCTGATATCAAAATAGATATAAAAAGGTGTAAAGTAAATTAAAGAGCCGAAAAATAATTTCCGGCTCTTACATTGAATAATTAAGCAATATATCTTCCACGTTTTACATAATGCGTATGAAGCAGTTTATGTGAAAGATGCGAACATGGTCCTTCAGTTAAGAACTCCTGATAAATTTTAACAACATGCGGATTGTCATGCGATTTTCTTAAATCCAAAGATTCATCTTCAGAATAAATTGCTTGAGCTCTTAATCTTCTGATTTCCGGAGTAGTTGGAATTGGCTGTCCACCTCCACCTATACAACCGCCCGGACAAGCCATAAATTCTATAAAGTGACATTCTGAGAATTTACCACCGGCTTTAATATCATCCATTATTTTCTTTGCATTAGCAGTACCGTGAGCAACAGCTATTTTTAAAGTAGCACCTTTTAACCAATCCCAATTAGGTACGAGAGATTTTAATAATTGCGGAACAGGTCCAACATTATCCCCTATTGGAATTTCCATATACTTAATTCCATCAAATCCACGCAAAGGAATAATATTCGCCTTCTCAAAAATGTCTTCTGCTTTCTTACCTAAAACGAATTCAACAACAGATCTAATTGCAGCTTCCATTACACCACCTGTGGCACCAAATATTAATCCGGCTCCGGAAGCTTCACCGAATGGAGAATCGAAATTACTCTTAGGCATCTCGGGTAAATTTATTCCGGCTTCCTTAATCATTCTCGCAAGTTCTCTTGTAGTCAACCCGTAATCAACATCTTTATAACCACTGTCATTCATCTCCGGTCTGTTACATTCAAACTTTTTAGCCGAGCATGGCATGACGGCAACGGATACAATATTAGCTGGATCAATGCCGGCTTTTTCTGCATAAAAAGTTTTTATCAATGCACCGAACATTTGCTGCGGAGATTTAGCCGAGCTAAGGTTATCAAGATATTCCGGGTAATAATGTTCAATGAATTTTACCCATCCCGGTGAACAAGATGTAAATTGCGGTAATGCAACCTGTTCTTTCTTAACAAGTGCTTTGTATAATCGCTGAATAAGTTCTGTTCCTTCTTCGATGATTGTTAGGTCGGCAGTAAAGTTAGTATCGAATACC
>JAGXSM010000118.1 GCA_018333725.1 Melioribacter sp.
TTTTTCACTTATAATATTATGTTTAAAGAGTATATCTGATAGATCTGAATAATAATCCCATTTTTCATTAAAATCAGCCGAAACGATATGAGCAAAGATATCGAATAAATTTTGGATAAGAAGATAAATTCCCCTTTCCAAAATCCAGAGCATATCTTTATTTGCTTTTACAACATCAATAGTAATAGTCTGGTATTTTTTCAGATTATGAAGATCATCGATAAACGAAGAGAGTCGCTTTTCTATTATTTCCAGATCAGGCATTTATAATCTTTTTATTCAAATAATATTTTCTAATTTTTCTTAAATGTTCAGTATCTATATATAATTTACGAACATAGTTTTCGAAATAAATTCTTATCCGATCATTCTTACAAAAGAGTAAAATTCCATGTTCAATTATTTTTTTCTGGAATGTAAGAGGGACATCATTCATTATTACAAAATCTATTTTCTCTCTTGTTAGTTGAGTTAATTCAGTGCTAGCTCCACTTTCATAACCATAAGGAAACATCTTAAAATCATTTTTAGGAAAATCATCTTTCAGATAGACAGCAACATCTATATCATGGAATTGGACTTTATCTACGAAAGACCCGAATATATAGGCGAATAAAACTTCTTCTTTACTCTTAAGACAATCTGTAATAATTTTTATTTTATATTTTTTATTTGAATTCATGATAAAACTTAGTAAAAATAAAACTCACATTCAGTACCTTCAGTCAGTGCAGCTGGATATAGTACTTTTAGCAATTATTTAACACAAAAATTTATTATTCTTTTCAAATCTTACTCATAATACTATGAAATACTACAACGATTCGGTCAACAGGTTATGGTTACAGGAGAAGAGTAAATAGTAACGAGTGATCTGTGAACAGTAAGCGGAGGACAGAAGCCGGATGACAGAATGCTGAAAACGGTAAACAGTGAACTGTAATCAATAACAGATAACAGGTTATTATAAAATTGCAACATAACAGAGTAACAAGGTGGCAAAGGGAGTATTGAGTAAACAGTGATCGGTGATCAATTATCAGTAAACTAATATTAATCCAGTTTTTCCAAAAATTGCTGATCTGTTAAACCAGCTTTCCGGATTGCTGCTTTAAGTAGACCGATCTTTAATATTTTATTACCCGGAATTGTAATAATCATACCATTCGGCATCTTGATATTAATATGGTCGCCTTTACCTGATTTAACAACGCCACCGTTTTTTTCAAAAACACGGAGAGCTTCGTTTCCTTTAATGTTATATAAATTACGTGGCATTGCCGGTCAGCTAGTTTTACAGCAGTAATTATATTGCAACCTTATTTAGAATAATTATTTCATCTTTAGGTAAGGGAATTCCTTCCTCTTTAAGAACAGAGAGATGAAGGTTTATAGCTTCCTTAACATTTTTAATAGTCTCCTCAAGAGTTTCACCCTGGGAGAAACATCCCTGAAGGACCGGAACTTCAGCCCAGTATCCTCCATCTTCGGCATTATGTATTATTACGGTGTATTCCATAAATATATCCTATTTTCTGTAGGAATCTATAAAATTCTAAATCATTAATAAAGAGACAAATATGGTAATCGGTATTGAGTAACGGGTTGTATATGATTGCTTGATTGCTTGGTTGCATGTATGTTCTTAGTTCTTGTCCTTCGGCAATCCTTCGACAAGCTCAGGATTTGCTCTGGACTAAAGGTTCCCGCCAAAAAGACGGCGGGCAAACTTAGTACTTAGTAAAAGAGTAAATAGTAACAAGTGATCTGTGAACAGAAATCGGAGGACAGAAGCCGGAGGACAGAAGCCGGATGACAGAATGCTGAAAACGGTAAACAGTGAACTGTGATCAGTAAAGCGTAACGGGTTGTATATGAATGCTTGATTGCTTGGTTGCATGTATGTTCTTAATTCGTAATTCTTTGCTGGCTAAAGTAAAAAGTAAAAGGGAAAAAGTGTCAAAAACGGTGAATAGTGACATGTGACGAGTAACGGGTTGTGATTGAATGTTTTGTTGCATGGATGTTCTAAGTTCGTACCTATGGGTTTGTGTTATCAGTAATCAGTAATCGGTAAAAGGAAAACAGAATACGGAAATCGGAAAACAGTAGACAAAAATTGGAAAACGGATAATAAAGCATTGGAGGTTTGGGATTGTGAAAAATAATTACTGAAACAATGGAAGATTGGAATAATGGAAGATTGGAATAATGGAAGATTGGAATAATGGAATATAGGGATACTGTTATTTCAATCGATGAATAAATCATGCCATTCACCAACTTTTTGTTTTTGCTGCAATGATTTAATCAGGCTAATAAGTTCATTTTCAACTTTGTCCTTAGTTGGTTCAAGTAAAAATTAAAAGGGAAAAAGTAAAAAGTGGATTTAATACTCTGCATTATTATTTTGTTTTAAGGACTATTGTTCCGAGTATTTTCTTCAATTCTTCTGATTCATTAATTAATAATTCAGTTTCTTCATCTGATACTAATTGTAATTCTTTAATTATTCTCAGCCAGTAGTTTGTTTCTCTCATTTCTTTAAGTGCAATATTAACTTTGTTATTGAAATCTGCTTTTGAAGATCCTGCCTGAGCTTCCTCATAGTTGGCACCTGAGGAAGTCGATGATTTGGAAAGCTGATAAATTATAACTCTGTTTGATTCTGTAAATTTTATTTTTCTTAATAACTTCAATACATTGATAACAAATCTAAATAATCTTTCAGATAATTTGTTTTTTGTTTCTTCCATTTTTGACTTTTTACTTTTGCCTTTTTACTTACGCCATTACTCTGTTACTGATCACTCATTACTTTGTTACACTTTACCCTGATACATACTTAGAGATATAGATGAATGCGAGTCCAGTGCCAATAGCGAGCAGGAAGCTGATCATAGTTCCGATTATAATATACTCCGATTCCTTACGATTATTAGGATTTGAGAACTCGCCGAACCTGAAGATTGATTTAGCGGCGATAAGGAAGCCGACAGCAGAGAAATTATCGGAGATTACAAAGAGGAGGATTAAAGTTCGTTCGAGCATTCCGATAATTTTTCCGCCGTTAATAAATCCTCTTTTCGAATTATCCATTTCGATTTGGTCGAGGAGAGGTTTAACCGAAATATCAACAAAGAGAGATCCAAAACGTGATACTAGAATAAGAGCAGAGAGCAAGAGCAAGAAGAAGAAATAATTATTCCCGAACAGGTTGGCCCACCAGGAGATATCTTTGAGAGGCTGTTCAGAATAATGCTCTATTACAAGAGCGGCTAAAATAATAGTTATAAAATGGAGAATCTGGTCGAACAGGAACGGGATCAACAGTTTATTATCTTTAAAGAATTTCAGCTTAAGAAGGTCAATAATTCCATGAACAACAAAAAAGAGGACGGGTAATAACCAGAGATTGAAAGCTCCGGTAATAATATAAATAGTGGCAGCAGTAATAAAGAGATGTTTAAGCAACTGAGCCGGTTTATGTTTTGATGAAGCCATTGAAGCGGATTGAAGGAGGAAGTCGCTTACAAGGTGCGAAGCAAATAGAGAGAGTAAGAAATAATTCCGGATTTCAGTGAGTTCATTCATTACTTAAAGATTTCTTCCTGTCAGTTTTACAAGTGATTAATATTGTATTGATTAATTACAAGTCCATAAGCTTGTTTTCAAAATATTCGATGGCATTTGAAATAGAATTCCACCCGGAATTAAGAAGGTGGAGACTAATGCTCTGCTGGCTGATGCGGGGTTTCCAGATTTTAGAAATTTGAGTTTGATTTAATCCGGCGAGTGCATAGAAGAGAGCGAGTGATTGTTTAGGTGTAGTTTTTAAAAGAATAAAATCGAGTAGTTTAATAATTACTTTCATATAATCGGCTCTTAAATATTCCGGTATAGAGAATGAGATTGTATTATTCATATTATCCAGATTGCGGCCTGAGATTCTGAATGCTTCTCCGTCGCTTTGAGAAAGTTTGTTCTTATTTATAAAATCGACTGTACCTACAGCAACAGAGAGGCGGGAATTAATACTTTTAAATTGATCGCCGGATTTAAGGATCATTTTAAGTGCGACAGCAATTCTAAGAGAATCGACCGGGTCATTGACGAGTAATTGGAATCGATCGCCGCTATAGAGGTCAATTTGTGAAGGGGAAGAATCCTTAAAGTATTTTTTCAATAAGTTATAATAGGTATTCAAGGCATCGGGGAGTTTTTTCCGCTCGGATTTTGTAAGTAGTGACGAATCAATAATATCTC
>JAGXSM010000119.1 GCA_018333725.1 Melioribacter sp.
CGGAACATAATATCGGTCTTGTTCCGGTTCTTGGTAATGAAGGAAAACTTTTAGGTGTTTTCTCTGAACGTGATCTTGTTAGAAGAGTTATTTCAAAAGGTCTGGATCTAAATTCAACTATTGTTGATACCGTAATGACAAAAGATCTTGTAATTGCAAGTATTAACGAATCGCATCATGAATGCCTAAAGAAAATGAAGGATAGAAATATCCGGCACATTCTTATTATTGAAGAAGAAAAACTTGTTGGAATATTATCAATACGGGACTTACTGGAAATAGATTTAAAAGTTCAGCAGGAAACTATTGAAGTATTACACAACTATATCTATTCGAAATAAAAATGGAAAACTTATTATCAGGTCATCTTAATGCTGTAAGCATTATTCAATTAATGCTGGCTCCAGCAATTATGATTAGCGCATGCGGATTGCTTTTACTTGGTATGAATAATCGTTATTCGCTCGTTGTAAATAGAATTCGCTTGCTTAACGAAGAAAAGAGGAGATTACTTTTAAAGATAGGTGAAAAACCTCCAACATTCGATGAGAATATCCGGCTGGAAAGTGCAACAAAGCAAATTTCCCTTCTTGTTTATCGCGTTAAACTTGTAAGGAACTCAGTTCTTAGCTATGCCGTTGCTGTTGCATTATTTGTAATAACATCTATTTTAATCGGCGTCTCTTCCGTAATGCCGATTTTCAAACTGAATTACTTTATAATAATTACATTCTTACTTGGTATGATTTCCGTTTTGGTCGGGGTTATATTCGCCGGTTTCGAAACAAAGAAAGGATACGACATTATTAAATTCGAAGTCCATTCACATGACTGACATAAACTCTTTATCAAAAAAAGATCTTCTAATACCGGAGAACATGATTTTTCTTTATTCACAAGGAGCTTTTCCTATGGCTGATGAAAAAGGAGAAATCAACTGGTTTATGCCCGAGATTAGAACAGTTATTCCATTAACACAGTATAATATTCCAAGATCACTTAAAAAGTTTTTGTTGAACAGTAACTTTCAATTCTCATACGATACTGAAACAATAAAAGTTATTGAAGAATGCCGCAACCGGGAATCAACATGGATTACCGGTGAATTAATTGAAGCGTATAAAGGACTTCAATGGATGGGACATTTACACTCGGTGGAAGTAATAGAATCCGGTAAATTAGTTGGCGGTTTATACGGAGTTACATATAAGGGTGCTTTCTTCGGCGAATCGATGTTCTCAAGAGTTTCTCAAGCTTCTAAATGCGCACTTATTAAATTAATAGAACGATTGAACAACAGAGGATTTGTTGTTCTCGACGTTCAATATCAAACCGAACATTTAAAGATGTTCGGCGCAGTTGAAATTACTTTCCAGAATTACAAGCATTTATTAGAGGATGCTTACAAAAAAGAGACTTCTTTTTCATAATCCCAAAATCTTTACGACACAAAAAAATTATTATATTTACCGAAACAATTTTGACATTTACAAATAATAATAGATTAAGCGAGGGAAATGTGAAAAAATTGTTTTCTACTTTTATAGTAATACTTCTATCAGCAATTAGTTTAAATGCTCAAACAGTTGGTGGAAGTATTATTTTAGGATCCCCTCAGGGTGATTTTAGAACAAATGTTGACCGGCTTGGATACGGATTACAATTCCATGGTACATTGTGGTCCCCAAGTAAAGAAAGACCTTTTACAATCGGGTTAAATATCGGTTATATGGTTTATGGGGAAGTATCGGAACGGAGACCATTAAGCGAATTTATTCCCGATGTAACAGTAGAAGTTAACAGAACTAACAATCTTGCAAATTTCCACTTGTTGATGCAAGTTTCTCCGTTTACAGGAACAGTCCGGCCATATCTCGAGGGATTAATAGGCGGGGCTTACATCTTTACCACATCCGAAGTTAAAAGTACAAGCACCCAGCTTCCATTTGCTGAATCAACGAACTGGGATGATTTTACATGGAGTTATGGCGCCGGCGCCGGTTTCCTTTTCCTCATCTCAAAAGATCTTGGTGAAGTAAAAGATCTCTACCTCGATCTTAAAGCTCGATATGTTTATGGAACTGAAGCTCAATATCTTACCGAGAACGATGTTAGGGTAGTTGGCGGTAGAGTTTTATATTTCCCGAGAAAATCTAAAACAGATCTTCTAACATTTCATATTGGAGTTGTAGCATATTTCTAAAATTGGTTATTAATAAATTTTCAAAAATAAATTTCGGTGAAGGTTATGTTAAGTTACAAAGAACTTGGACTCGTTAATTCAAAAGAGTTATTTGCAAAAGCAGTAAAAGGCGGTTATGCAATTCCCGCATTCAACTTTAATAATCTTGAACAATTGCAAGCTATAATCGGCGCATGTGTAGAAACAAAATCGCCGGTTATTTTACAGGTATCAAGCGGCGCAAGAAAGTATGCCAATCAAACACTGTTAAAGCATCTTGCCAAAGGTGCAGTTGATTATGCTAAAGAACTTGGTTATTCAATTCCCATCGTATTACATCTCGACCACGGCGATACATTCGAGTTGTGCAAATCCTGTGTTGAATCGGGTTTTTCATCTGTTATGATTGACGGCTCGCATCATCCTTACGAAAAAAATGTTGAACTTACTGCACAGGTTGTAGAATATGCACACAAACATAATGTATCTGTTGAAGGTGAACTTGGTGTTCTTGCCGGTATTGAAGATGAAGTATCGAGCGAAGTAACACACTATACAAAACCCGAAGAGGTTGAAGACTTTGTAAAGAAAACCGGTGTTGATTCGCTTGCAATATCAATCGGGACTTCCCACGGCGCAAATAAATTTACTCCTGCTCAATGTACACGTAATGAAGATGGAATTTTAGTTCCCCCACCTCTAAGGTTTGATATTCTTGAAGAGATTGAAAAAAGAATTCCCGGCTTCCCTATTGTATTACACGGAGCTTCTTCGGTACCGGCTGAATTAGTAAAGATGATAAATAGTAATGGCGGTAAGTTAAAGGATGCGGTTGGAATTCCGGAAGATCAATTACGCAGAGCTGCTGCTTCGGCTGTTTGTAAAGTTAATATCGATTCGGATGGACGTCTTGCAATGACCGCAGCGATTAGAAAAGTATTTGTAGATAACCCGGCTGAATTTGATCCAAGGAAATATTTAGGTCCGGCGAGAGATTCATTAAAAGAACTTTACAAACATAAAATTGTGAATGTTCT
>JAGXSM010000120.1 GCA_018333725.1 Melioribacter sp.
GAGTCTGTAAAATATTTTGTGTAAATGGATTTTAGAATCAAAGTACATTTTCAAGTCTCTCATCAAAAGTAACAGATAAATGAGAAAGAACCAACGCCCAATTTTGCAATTGCATAGTCCACTTTTTTGATAAATCTCTGTAAGCTAAGAACAACATTTTTTTCAAAGCATCATCATTAGGAAAAATGCTTTTTGCTTTTGTGACTTTTCTAAACTGCCGATGCACGGCTTCTACAGCATTGGTCGTATAAATGATTCTTCGGATCTCAGCGGGATACTTAAAAAACGTCGAAGCATGGGTCCAGTTGTTTCTCCAAGTCTTAATCGCCAGAGAGTATTTCTTAGCCCAAATTTCTTCAAGCTTGTCAAGAGCAATGAGCGCAGCTTCTTCAGTTGGGGCAGTGTAAACTGTCTTAAGACCTTGCATAAATAATTTCTGATCTTTACTGGCAATGTACTTGAGTGTGTTACGGATTAAGTGAATGATACAAAGTTGGATTTCAGTTTTTGGAAAAACAGTATTGATTGCCTCTGGAAAACCTTTTAGTCCATCAACACAAGCAATGAGAATATCTTGTACTCCACGATTTTTAAGCTCTGTTAAAACTGTAAGCCAGAAGTTGACTCCTTCTGCATCACTTACCCAGAGACCAAGTAAATCTTTTTTCCCGTCAATATTGAGCGATAAACATGTATATGCGGCTTTGTTTGTTACCTTTCCTTCGCTGGTTACTTTGTAATGTATGGCATCAAAGAAAACAATTGGGTAAAGATTTTCAAGCGGGCGGTTGTGCCATTCTTTTGCCAGATCAATAATCTTGTCGGTTATCTGGGAGACGAGCGATGCACTTACATCTAATCCGTAAAATTCTTGAACGTGAGACTGAATATCCCGTGTGGTCATTCCTTTAGCGTACATAGAAATAATTTTATCTTCGATTGGTCCGAGTGTTCGCTCATACTTCTTTACAATCACCGGATCAAATGAACCGTTACGATCTCGGGGAACAGTAATGTCAATTTCTCCGTTGTCGTTCTTGAGAGTTTTATGAGTCTTGCCGTTTCGGCTGTTTCCGTTGTTCTTTCCTAGGGGTGAGTATTTCTCGTAGCCAAGATGCTCTGTTAGTTCCGCATCGAGCATTTCCTCTAACGATGCTTTAATTATTTTCTTAATGGCTCCACTTTCTCCCATTAAGTCTTGATAGGTTCTGGCTATTTTTAGATCGGCTTTGAGTTGCTCGATCATCTCTGGTGTAAGTCCCATTGTGTAATTCCTTTCTTATGGTTAATGATTTTGTTAACAATTTTCGACCTCCAAAAGGTCAATTTTCGAGAAGCTAAGCTTCGTTCGGCTACGCCTCACTTCGCTTAGCTTCAGGTTTTGCATTAACCATTTACACAAAATTATTTACACACCCCAATTGCCGCTTCTGGATTTCGTATGATAGGAATGGATTACTAACAACTAGTTTGCACTATAGAGTTGATGGGGCTGGTTTAGTGCCCTCTTTTCCTGTGGGGGATGGTTCAAATAATCCTTCTTATGTTGATATACCACTTGGAGAGGGCGAACACTCGATCGAATTTATATGGTATGGATATGATTATGGTCAAAGCCGATGGTTTATAGCTGATGTAAAAACAAGAGCGCACACTGTAAAATTTTATGTTTACGTGTCAAATATTTTTGGAGGTGGGAATGTATACGTCGATAACATTCAAAGATCATCGGGTTTCTCAAAAACAGTATTTAGCGGAAATACTATTGATGTTGGGGCAATTGAGCAGAATTATAATGGCTATTATTGGATGTGGAGTACTTCAGGGAGTTATCCAAGTAAATGGGTAAGACAAAAAGGTGTAGAAACACTAATTTCCTATTCCCAATTTACCACGTATAATGTTGGATCAGCAGACAATTCAGCATCTATTGTAGCAGGTCTACGAAAGGTATGCAGTTTGACTTTCCAGGCAAACAGCAGTATGACTATAAATGGAAATTACAGAACTTCCCCTTACACTGAATCCGTTGTTGAACAGAATACGATTTCAGCACTTGCTTCAAGTTATTCTGCCAATGGTATTGATTTTACTTTCTCAAAGTGGTCTACAAGTAGCGGTGATGTCTATAGTCCAATTACTGCATCCGAACATAAAACTTACGCAGCTGTTTATACCGGCAAACCGAATAATAACTATCGCTCAATGTCGTTCAATAACAGTCAGGAAGGACAACCCGTGCAAATTACCTGGGCTAAACATCCCCTCGATAATTCTTCTATTTCTCATTATGCTATCTGGAGAAAAGTCACCACTTCTGGCACTCCAACCTTACTGACTACTGTAAATGCTAATGGATCAGGTTCTTATACTTATACCGATTACGATTATGCTATTTCAAGCGGTGTAAATAAAATTCTTCTTTTCTATGATGTTAGACCCTATTATTCACCCGATAATTCTTATTCAGATCCTTCATTCGAAGGTGTTTACGGTATTTATAATACGAACCAGCTGCCGGGTGAAATGGCACAAAACCAAACAAGCTTAGAAGAACTACCTACATCACTTTCAGTTAATAACTACCCCAATCCATTCAACCCGACAACTACAATAAGCTATCAATTACCTGAGAAAAGTTTTGTAACTCTAAAAGTATTCGATATTCTTGGTAAAGAGGTAGAAACATTGGTAAACGAAAATAAATCTGCCGGATATCACACTGTAATCTTTGATGCAGGTCATTCCGAGCGAGGTCGAGGAATGACAAGCGGGGTTTATATCTACACTATTTCTGCAAATGGCATTGTTCAAACAAAGAAGATGCTCCTTACAAAATAATTTACATACTAACCCGGCTATTTAATCGGGTTAGTAATAACATATTACCTTTATAAATATTTCATTTGCAATTTTGATTTTTTCTTTCAATATTACTGCTGTGAATTGAAAGTATGTTAGTTTGTTCTTCCTTCAACTGCTGGAGTATTATATTTAATTCTTTTGTGGGGGAATATGAATATTATTAAATCATTTTTTGCCGCAAGTCCAACCATAAGATTTTTCACTTCAATAATAATAAAATTTATTTCTGCTATTTTTATTCTCTTAATTTTTGTAAGCATTAACTCTTGCAGCGATAGTGGTGTGGAAATTAAACTACCTAAAAATCCTTTCGAAATGGCCTGGATATCAGACACAATAACTTATCCTAAAAGTGATCAGGTAATGATGGAAACTATTTGGGCAAGCTCCTCAAAAGATGTATGGATTGCCGGACATAACGATAGAAGCATAGGAGAGATTTTTCATTTCGATGGAACTTCATGGAAAGAAATTGATCCGATGAATGATGTACCACGAAGTCCAAAAACAATAAATAAGGTGATGGGGTTAAATGCCAATAATATATGGATGGTGGGCGACAGAAGAGGGTACAACCGCAAAGATCTAATAATAAATTATGATGGGAAAAAATGGTACGAACATAATATGAATGCTCAAGTAAGACCTATTAGTTTGTTTGCAAATAGAAAAGATGATATATGGGTTGGATGCGACAGTGCTGTTATCTACCATTACGATGGAATAAAGTGGGAGAGAGAAAAAATAACCATGAGAGTACCGCATGAATCTTCTTTTTTCATAAATGGTATAATTGTAAATAACAACATTACATTATTGAATGTCGCTGTATACAATTCAATCTTTGCAAAAGAAATTTACTATACTGTAAAAGGTACGATGAAAAATTGGACAGTCATAGATTCAATGGAAATAAAGAACCCTATGTCAGTAATAAAATGGGGAAACTGGGGTTTAAGCTTAGGCAAGGAAGGCGGGGTTTATTCCTTTGGGTACTACGGAGTATGGCAGTATATTGATAATAATTGGGTCCATACGCTCCAAACTAATTATGCAGTGGAAAATGTTTTTTCATATAACACAAATTACCAAATTGCTGTAGGGCATTACGGAACTGTTTGGTTTTTTGATGGATCGGAGTGGAAACGACTTGAAAAATTTTTTCAACCCGATGGAGGTTTTAATTTTACGGATGCCTGGACAGATGGTCGAGAGTTGTTTTTAGTCGGTTATACAACAGGCACATGGCCTTCAAAGACAGTTGTTTGGAGAGGAAAATAAATTGGAGATCAGAAGCAAAAACGAATAAGGCATTAAAAAACTTTTAATTAACGGGCAGTGCGCTAACACTGCCCTCATAGCAAATAAACATTAGGCTGCTTCACCTAACGGGTTTAATCCCATTTTTATTTGCCGAAATAAAACTAACAAAAAATAGGGAGTAAAACATGAAAAAATTACTACTCATTTTGTTAATAACAACCGTTACTAATGCTAACCCGCTGTATACCTGGGATTGGCAATTCTTTGTTAGAAACAGCTCAAATCAATTAGTTGGAGGCATCTACATCGCAGTTGCTTATTATGATAGAAATACAGAGTCTATTGACTGGATTGCAAGTGGGCACTCATCAAGCACCGCCGATTATAATGGTGCGAACGCAGCACTTAATATTATAGAAACGAATGAAATACCTGAAGGTGAAATTCCTCCAAATATAACCCCAGCTATTAGCAGAATGCAGCAGTACATTGTTCGGATTGGGAATACTTATATAAGAATTGAACACAATGGATATGATGACGAAACATTTTATTATAATACTGATACATACACTATAAGCACTTACGGTGCTTACATAGTTCATGCAAATAACTGCGGTAGTTTGCTATTCAACATTAAACTAAAGAATGACTATGATGGTGGAGCAATGTATATAAGAAAAATTTATGAATCTTCCATTCCGATCACGGGACGCACAGTATCCCGCTTAGATTATACATTTCCGCACGAATTAACTGCTGTTGAAGGATTATATGGTTCCGACGGGTATAAAAGACTATGGGCAATTTGGAACGATAATTTTGCATCAACTACAAGATATCTCAATGAAGCTGGAAATTACTTAGACTTTGAAGCGCGATTTGATAAGGAATTCAATTTAACTTTTCAAACGGGCGGAAAACCATTTACTGCAGACGGAAATAATTATTCTTCAGACGCAACTTTATATAAAAGAGAGCAATCAACATTTACAGCAATTGCTTCAAATATCACCTATAATGATGTTGCTTATACATTTTTATATTGGAAAAAAGATGGAAACATCGTATCAAATAATATAACTGCCAACGGCAATTCAACTTATGTGGCGTGGTATTCCGCAAAACCGAATGTTAATAACAGAAATTTAACAAGTAATTCTCAAGTTGGCCAAAATGTAACTCTAATTTGGAATGCTCATCCAAATTCAAACGTAACTGGTTATAAAGTTTACAGAAAAGTTAAAATAAATGGGGTTGTTGGACCGGAAACATTATTAGCCACAATAACAAGTAGATACACAACATCATATACAGATTATGAATATACAATTACAAACGATCCGAATGACGACCGCTTGATGTATGATGTTAGACCGCGATATACTGATAGCCAGAATAGTAATATAGAATCAGACCCGTACTACGAAACAATTGCATTTGGAATAATCGAATTTTCAAAAACTGATAATTTTGCACAGGATATT
>JAGXSM010000121.1 GCA_018333725.1 Melioribacter sp.
TTCGATTACAAGCGGAGTAAAAATTATTACGATTGTATCATTCAAAAAAAATGCTGATAGAAAACCCGATGAAAATATTATTAACGCCAATAATTGATTTGGAGTTTTTGCAAGTGATATTATTTTTGTTGAGAGGAGTTTGAAGAAACCGCATATTCTTAAGTTTCCGTTTATAATCATCATTGAAAAAAGTAGAAGAATAGTATTTAAATCTATCGAATCATAAGCTTGCTGTAACGAAATACTACCAATAAAGATTAGAACTGCTGCACCAACAAGTGCAATTGTTGCCCGGTTCATTCTAAAGGCCGGATAGCTTCCTACTGCAATTCCATATAATGTTAAGATGATTACAAAAAGTGATGCATAGTGAAATAGTGTCATACAGAATAACTAAAGATTATTAAAGGAAATTAATTGGAACGCAGATTTTTATGATTATTATGCTAAAACATGATCGAAAAAGTCTGCGTTCTACTAAGTGCAATTAAATATTTTATTTTGATGGAATAAGTATCAATTCCTCTTGGGGAGCAATTAAATATTTTGCACCGGTTTCAGTTACAACTGCCATTTCTTCAACAGAAATAGTTTTAGTTTCTGTTTTGGTTTCATCACTATACCAGCAGAAAAATCCGTCGTAAGCGAACACCTGTCCCGGTTTTAATTTAAGTGCCGAGCTGCCCATCGGTTTATCACTTCTTTGAGCACTGCTTAAAGAAGGTCCGACATCGTGAGCAACATAACCAACCGGATGACCAGTAATGTTGTCAGGTTAGTCATTAAATAGTCTTTCTTTTTTTAAGAAAAAATTTATTGCTTAGTCTTGGTTTTCTTTCAAAATGTCGTTCGGAAATCACTGGGATTGTTAACCTCTTTATTGTTGAGACCAATTTGTTATATCTGGTTTTCCAATGATCTTCCGGTGATAACAACATCTCTATGACTTCATCTTTGAGTAGACCCATAGCTACTGATCTGTTTACTTTGTAACCGGCATATTTCAATCGAGCATTCTTTTGGGTTTGCTCATCAACTTCTTCTTGAGCTTCTTCTATCATCAACGAGCCGATATTACTGATCAAAATCTTGGCATAATAGTCTTGCCTTATTGTCTCCGGAATTCTTCCGCTGAAGTTTTCTACTTCTAATACATTTTTCTGAAAATTAAAATATGTTTCTTCGTTCCATCGTAAGTGATATAGTTCTTTCAGGTTCTCTTTTGTAAATATTGTTTTATCCATCAATGAACTTATAAGGTATTCAGTTACACCAGTTGTTAATTTGATCTTAACTACTCTCAATATTAATCTATTTGGTTTATCTTTAAGTTTTCGTAATGCCCGATAATTTTTTCTTTGCTCGGTTGTTAAATCAACTTCTATTATTTTATCTGTTTCATCGCTTTGGGCAAATTCTTTTACTTCACTTATGAAACTCGTATCATTACATCGTACAACAAAATCGCACCTCAAATCAATCATCTTAGCAAACAGATACAACGATGGGTAACCTCTGTCTAACAAGATTATATCTCTTACCCTCGGCGTTAATTCTTTTATCTTAGTCAGGTGTTTCTCTGCCAAACTTCTTTCATCTGTTTCGTACCTCTCTAAATAGCTGTTGACTACTATCTGGTTTAATACATCATATGCTGTTGAACTCATTGCCATTGGAATCGTTTTCCCCCCATTCTCAGCTAAACCAAATTCTTCTATAACTCTTTCTTTATTTGGTAATTGTACTCTTGAGCCGTCTATTGCCAATAAACGATATCCTTTGTATTGTTTATAGTCTATATCCCGGTAGTAGCCTTTCACTAATTCTTCGTTGAGTTCGATATATGCACCGTGTTTCATTTTCATCCGCGCTTCTGAGTAGGATTGCTTGCTGTAACTTTTTTCTTCGTTGTTGTAATTTATCCTCTTGAAAAATCTATTTAACTCGATAGTTAAACTTTTCGTCGCAAGATTTATTTGAAACAATATTAGTCTTCCAAAACTAAATACTCGCTCTCGGGTAAAATACTTTCCATTTGTTCGATGTTTATTGCAAAATTCTGCACTAAAAATTCTCACTCTTAGCGCTTCTATCAGTTTTCTGTTTTTTCATGGTCGTTTCTTTTTACTAACAACTTTTCTCCTCTTTAAATTCCCTTAACCTGACAGCATTGCTGTTTACTCCCCCGCCCATCTTTCCCCAAATTATTCAATTTATCACTCATCAGTCACAACCTTATTAAGATTTTGTAAAAGTTCAAGCGCCGTTTTATCCATCTTAGAGAAGGCAAACCACTTTTTACCCAAATCCTTTAATGAAGCGCCAAAGTGGTAAAATTCTTTGTCATCTATAATTATAAATCTATCGTGTGCTTTGCTAAACTCTTTAATTGTAATAGATGGATACTGAGCGTTAAATTTCTTTTCGTCGAGTTGTAGTGATTTATTTATGTTGGCTGTTAGTATAGTTATCGAAACATTCTTTTTCTTTTTGGTAAATAAATCAAGAACAGTTTCGTCTATGTAATTTTCAATAAGCAGAATAGACTTTTCGGCTTTACGAATTAGGGAAGAGACAAATTTGTAAGCATCAAAAATTTGTCCGTCAAAAAATATTCCTTGTTTAGGTTCAAGAGTTTTATTTTGCATCGCGTCAAATATTTGGTTTACTTTTTTGTCAGTTACAATTTGTTTTAATTCCAGTTTATCCAGCCGTTGAAATACACCGGCGTTCTCAACAAAAAATCTTCGCATAGCGACAAAAGCACCCATTATTTGAATGCTCATTTTAACTGCCGTTTCGCTCTTCAGCACTGCGGAAAGCATTGCCACACCTTGTTCGGTAAAGGCATAAGGTAGTGAGCCGCCAAGATGTTGTTTTGAAGGTATCGCATTTTGCGATACCATCATTTCGACCTCTTCCTCTGTCAACTGGAATATAAATTCGGCTGGAAATCTCTCAGAATTTCTTTTTACTTGCTCTCTTAAGCGTATAGCTTTTACTTGATACAAATCAGCAAGGTCTCTATCCAGCATAACTTGTTCTTTGCGGATAGAATAAATCTTCTTCTGAATATCAGAAGTATTATAAATAATAATTGCTTTATTTGATTTGGCCATAATCTTAAAACCGGTCGCGTTTTGCGACCACATATTCTGTTTTTCTAAGGTCGCAAATTGCGATCTTTACGATATTTTGAGATCACAAATTGTGACCTCAAGAATTGTAAATTACCTTTTGTAAATTCTTTTTAATAAGCTTATTCAATCTTTCTTCTACTTTAAGTTGCTCTTCAAACTCGGCTTTTAGTTTTGTGAAGCTTTCATTAAAATCAAAATCATCTTCGTCATCGGGTAGCCCAACATACCTTCCGGGAGTAAGAACATAATCAAGTTCTTTAACTCTTTCAACAGAAGCAGAATTGCAAAAACCTTTTATATCTGCGTAGTTGCCATCTGGGTTTCTCCAGTTATGATAAGTACCGGCAATTTTTTGTATATCTTCTACGGAAAGTTCGCGGGTTCTTCTGTTAATTAAGTAACCCATATTTCGTGCATCAACAAATAGTATTTCATCTTTGCGGTTACGGAATTTACCGTTTTCTTTATTGCGGCTTAAAAACCAAAGACTTGCCGGTATTTGAGTGTTCAAAAAAAGTTTAGCCGGTAGATTTACTATACAATCAATTAATCTGGCTTCAACAAGAGCTTTTCTAATATCACCTTCACCGGAAGTTTTGGAAGTAAGCGAACCTTTTGCAAGCACAAATCCCGCTTGTCCGCTTGGCGCTAAATGATAAATAAAATGTTGTATCCACGCATAGTTAGCGTTGCTTGCGGGTGGAACTCCGTACTGCCATCTACCGTCTTTACGTAAAAGATCGCCGCTCCAGTCGCTATCGTTAAACGGTGGATTGGCAATTACAAAATCTGCTTTCAAATCT
>JAGXSM010000122.1 GCA_018333725.1 Melioribacter sp.
AAAGGAGACCAGGGCCTATCTGGCCACCAGACCCAATCGGTTTGTCTATGTGCATACACCAACCTATGGTTCCTGGCTCAATCTGGTTGAAACCCTCTTTGGGAAGATGGCACGAACCTTCTTGAAGCATATCCGCGTGAACTCCCTGCAGGAGCTTAAAGATAGAATCATGCTTGGTGTCAAGGAGATAAACTCAGCTCCGGTCATTCACCGGTGGAAAAAATTCGATGTTGTTGCGAAGTACTAATATGTATATCTTTTAGTGAAAAGATATACTAGAACGCACGGTCATTTGACCGGGTTTCAATCCACGCTCCCGCGCGGGGAGCGACGTGCGTCTGCAGCTAAATTTGAAAGGTTGTAATCTGTTTCAATCCACGCTCCCGCGCGGGGAGCGACTTTCTTTTGGCTACAAACTCCGCCCCGCATTGTTGTTTCAATCCACGCTCCCGCGCGGGGAGCGACGGGCAATCACAACTTTACATTCTATATATTATCAGTTTCAATCCACGCTCCCGCGCGGGGAGCGACCAGAGCTTCGGAAAATCCTGGGCCAGCCTTTCGTTGTTTCAATCCACGCTCCCGCGCGGGGAGCGACTTTCTTGCCGAGGAGCGAATCAACAACATACTCGGTTTCAATCCACGCTCCCGCGCGGGGAGCGACAAGGAGAATGAAGCCATATGAAAAGCAATTAGGCAGTTTCAATCCACGCTCCCGCGCGGGGAGCGACCGATGATGGAAAAATTACCTGCGGCATTATGCCGGTTTCAATCCACGCTCCCGCGCGGGGAGCGACCGATGATGGAAAAATTACCTGCGGCATTATGCCGGTTTCAATCCACGCTCCCGCGCGGGGAGCGACTATGCCGGCAAAAGGGTGCATTATTATTTGTGTGTTTCAATCCACGCTCCCGCGCGGGGAGCGACGATGGCTAATTACAGACAAAGGAGAACATAGATGGTTTCAATCCACGCTCCCGCGCGGGGAGCGACTTTGATCAGATGTTACGTGATGGGACAGCAGCATTTGTTTCAATCCACGCTCCCGCGCGGGGAGCGACGAGGAATGAGGGATGAAAGTAAAATACCTGCATAGGTTTCAATCCACGCTCCCGCGCGGGGAGCGACTATTCCGTATCTACGGAGAAGGGAGCATGAAATGTTTCAATCCACGCTCCCGCGCGGGGAGCGACTGGATATACCGGCAATTGGAGCAATTTGAGCGCAGGTTTCAATCCACGCTCCCGCGCGGGGAGCGACGAGACCTCTTCGGGTGAAATTGTAGAAAGAAAAATGTTTCAATCCACGCTCCCGCGCGGGGAGCGACCCATTGGATAATCAGATGTATTATCACTTAATGGTTTCAATCCACGCTCCCGCGCGGGGAGCGACTATTGCTTGATAATTGGAGTGGTGGATTTCATTACGTTTCAATCCACGCTCCCGCGCGGGGAGCGACTTGTTCTAAAGTTCTACCCTTGAATTTTAGTCTGTTTCAATCCACGCTCCCGCGCGGGGAGCGACTAAAAAAGCTTAATGAAGTCTTTGGTATCTCCAGCGTTTCAATCCACGCTCCCGCGCGGGGAGCGACTGGAAGATTCTGCGAACACAAGGAGTAAATACAAGTTTCAATCCACGCTCCCGCGCGGGGAGCGACAACTTACGGTCATTGAAAAACAACGACTCTGGATGTTTCAATCCACGCTCCCGCGCGGGGAGCGACCTCTTTCATCCATTAAAACCATTCTGAAATTATTGTTTCAATCCACGCTCCCGCGCGGGGAGCGACCTCTCGGAAGGAGTTGAGTTCGATGTTTTTCAGGATGTTTCAATCCACGCTCCCGCGCGGGGAGCGACAAGAGGTCGGCCTGATCTGCGAGCGGGTTGTGACGTTTCAATCCACGCTCCCGCGCGGGGAGCGACCTGAAGCCGTCCAAGGGCTACTCTTTATTCTCAGGTTTCAATCCACGCTCCCGCGCGGGGAGCGACCTCGGAAGGAGTTGAGTTCGATGTTTTTCAGGATGTTTCAATCCACGCTCCCGCGCGGGGAGCGACATCGAGATGTCAAAGATCGAGGAGCAGGAGCATCGTTTCAATCCACGCTCCCGCGCGGGGAGCGACGCCGCTGGGTCAACGACTTCAGAAAGAACAATTACGTTTCAATCCACGCTCCCGCGCGGGGAGCGACTGCCAACTTGGCGATTTCAAGGGTATCGTTGGAAAGTTTCAATCCACGCTCCCGCGCGGGGAGCGACGACTCAAGGCCGCATCCATCACAAATGAAGATATGTTTCAATCCACGCTCCCGCGCGGGGAGCGACCGGAGGAGTTCGCAAAGACCCGTTCGAAAGACCTGACCTTGTTTCAATCCACGCTCCCGCGCGGGGAGCGACTTGACCCAATTTGAGAAAGCCGGTATATGGAAAGTTGTTTCAATCCACGCTCCCGCGCGGGGAGCGACTTTCAAGGTTTCGGATATCCGATTCCTTGACAAAGTTTCAATCCACGCTCCCGCGCGGGGAGCGACTTTTGCCGTCGAGGAATGGAAGCTCAAAAAAAAGTTTCAATCCACGCTCCCGCGCGGGGAGCGACAGGCCCCCAGGGACGGGGAATGATTTTGTGAGTGTTTCAATCCACGCTCCCGCGCGGGGAGCGACAAAAGCAATTGCCGAAAAAACTCCGGTCGGCGTGTTTCAATCCACGCTCCCGCGCGGGGAGCGACCTGCCACAGCGACAATAAATGTTTTAGACGATGTGTTTCAATCCACGCTCCCGCGCGGGGAGCGACGACAGGAATTAATAGGGGATATGTTCGGTGTATCAAGTTTCAATCCACGCTCCCGCGCGGGGAGCGACCTAATGATGGCGGCCAAGGCCCGGATGGTCCATCGTGTTTCAATCCACGCTCCCGCGCGGGGAGCGACTTGGCCAGTTCAGCTATGCAAAAAGGTCAAATTTGTTTCAATCCACGCTCCCGCGCGGGGAGCGACCAGAGGTCAGGGCCGCATAAGCTCCGCTCTGAGCGTTTCAATCCACGCTCCCGCGCGGGGAGCGACTGATTCGGGTCTGATCGAGGATCGCCTGAAGAGCGTTTCAATCCACGCTCCCGCGCGGGGAGCGACCGATCTCCTTTCGGGCCTGATTGAGAAGCTTAATGTTTCAATCCACGCTCCCGCGCGGGGAGCGACCCCCAAAGCAGCGGATTTTCATCATTTAATATAGTTTCAATCCACGCTCCCGCGCGGGGAGCGACCGGGCAATCCAAAGCCTACAGTATATATCTTATCAGTTTCAATCCACGCTCCCGCGCGGGGAGCGACAATCCTCCCCACACAGGCTTAAATGCTTTACCTGGAGTTTCAATCCACGCTCCCGCGCGGGGAGCGACAAGGGCTCCCAATATATCGATATTGCGCTGGCAAGTTTCAATCCACGCTCCCGCGCGGGGAGCGACGGGCAATTGGCAGGTAACATAATGGATCTTATCAGTTTCAATCCACGCTCCCGCGCGGGGAGCGACGCAATTGGCAGGTAACATAATGGATCTTATCAGTTTCAATCCACGCTCCCGCGCGGGGAGCGACTTACAGGATGAAGTGCTCGAGATTATTAAATCAATTGTTTCAATCCACGCTCCCGCGCGGGGAGCGACCACCATAAAGACGGAGATAGCCGAAACAACGACGTTTCAATCCACGCTCCCGCGCGGGGAGCGACGTTACAGGGATTTTTATAGAAAAGTATAGGCTTTTGTTTCAATCCACGCTCCCGCGCGGGGAGCGACCCCAAAAGATCGAGTATACAACCCCTACATTTTGTTTCAATCCACGCTCCCGCGCGGGGAGCGACTGGAAGATTCTGCGAACACAAGGAGTAAATACAAGTTTCAATCCACGCTCCCGCGCGGGGAGCGAC
>JAGXSM010000123.1 GCA_018333725.1 Melioribacter sp.
TTCTGTATAAATTATTTTCCAGTTATTACCGTGTTTTGTCGAATGATTTGTGTGGGAATTATGTTCGGAAAGTCTGCGATCTAAATCAGGGGTGTGGCCGATGTAATGATAACCCTCCTGGCTGAGCAGGAGATAAACAAAATATTTCATCTTCTCCCTAAATAAAAAATCCCCACACAAATGTGTGAGGATTTTCTCTTTTAGTAGCGGGGCTAGGACTTGAACCTAGAACCTTCGGGTTATGAGCCCGACGAGCTACCAATTGCTCCACCCCGCGGTATAATTTCATCTATTAAATAAGAACATTTTCAAACTTGGGGCTCAAATATATGAAACCATTTTTCTACTGTCAAATTATTCGTACTTGCTTAATCTTTACTTGATACTTACTTGCTCATTCACAATATTCGCAATAAACAAAACTGTTACTAATGCTCAGAACATTACTTATCAAAGATTATGCACTCATCGAAAATATCCAGGTTGAGTTTGGAAAGGGATTAAACATTATAACTGGGGAAACCGGGGCTGGCAAATCTATTCTAATTGATGCTCTGGGACTTCTACTCGGTGAAAGAGCTTCAACAGAAGTTGTAAGGAAAGGTTCTGAAAAATCGATTATAGAAGGAATCTTTGATATAGAAGGGAATAAAAAGGTACAGAGTTTACTAACCGACAATGAGATAGAATTTAATGATGAATTAATTGTGCGCAGAGAAGTTTCTCTGAAAGGTACAAACAGATGTTTCTTAAACGACACTCCTGTTACTCTTAATCTAATTAAAGAAATTGGTGATCTTCTTGTTGACCTTCACGGACAGCACGAACATCAATCACTCTTAAAAGTGGAAACACATATTGAAATGCTGGATGAAGTTGCTAATCACTTTGAAAATATTGAAAGTTACCAAACTAAATTTAGCAAGCTGAACAATTTATTAAGAGAATTGAAAGAACTATTAAAAAAAGAGAATGAAATAAAAGAGAAAAAAGATCTGTATGAATTTCAGATTAAAGAGATTGATGAAATTTCTCCCGACCCTGATGAAGATATAAAACTTGAAAATGAATTGAAGATTCTTGAGAACTCCGAAAAATTATTAAAATCTGCAAGCGAAATTTACGGATCGATTTACGAAAATGAAGATTCCATTCTGGATAGATTTTCGGAAATAAAAAACAAACTGAATGAATTATCCAAAATTGACCAATCGTTTTTAGAAAAGGTTAACGAAAGCGAATCGATTATTGCAATACTAAATGATGTTTCTACATTTGTTAGAACATATAAAGACAGAATTGATCTGGATCCCGAAAGCGTTGAAAAATCCCGTTTCAGACTCGGTTCTATAAATTTATTAAAGAAAAAGTATGGCGGCTCATTAAAATCGGTAATTGAACATCGCGGGAAAATTGGAAAAGAATTCGAACTGGCTAAAAACTTTTCGGGTAAAATTTCGGAACTCAATAGAGAAATTGAATCTACAAGAAAAGAGTGCGGAATACTGGCAAAGAAAATTTCTGCAAATAGAAAACTCGTATCAAAGAAAGTTAAGAAGGAAGTTGAAGAGTCATTAAAAAACCTTGGCATTGCAGATTCAAACTTTGAAGTGAGAATTGAAAATCAATCACCCGACTCACCGGAGGAAAATTACATTATTGTTGATAACAAAAATTTCAGATGTGACCCAAACGGCTACGATAAAATCGAATTTTTCATTTCAACCAACATTGGCGAAGATACAAAACCATTGGTAAAAGTTGCATCCGGCGGAGAAGTATCCAGAATTATGCTAGCATTAAAATCGATTCTTGCCAAATCCGATAAATTACCGATCCTCATTTTCGATGAAATTGACACAGGTGTAAGCGGAAGAATAGCGCAGAAAGTAGGTCACGCGCTTAAATCACTTGCTTCATTTCACCAGATTATAGCCATTACACATTTACCGCAGATTGCCGGATTATCGGATTATCACTTTGCTGTTGAAAAAAGAAAAATGGGTGACCGCGTAGTAAGTTTTATAAGAATGCTTAAAAATGAAGAAAGAGTTAATGAAGTGGCAAAATTAATTAGCGGGGAAAAGATTACAGAAGCGGCACTTAATGGTGCAAAAGAATTAATGAATTTGAATTAATAGTGCTTTTAGACACAAAAATAAATTTGTAAAGTCAATGCGGATAATTAAATTCACTTGCAGAATAAATTAATACACTATGGAGGCAATTATGAAAAAGAATTATACATCGTTTTTCCTCTTTTTAATTCTTGTCATAACATTTTCAACGAATGTAAATGCACAGGATGATCTCGAAAAAACATTATCAAAATTATCATCCTCTGCCGGTAAAGCTTATGTAAATCCTGTTATCTCTGCTTTCGGCTCAAATTTAAATTCGGGGTGGGTTAGTATTCTTCCGCCGGCAACTAAACTTGGTTTCCACCTTAATGTAAAAGTTATAGGAATGGGATCGTTCTTTTCTGATGATGTTAAAAAGTTTAATGCAAATGGCGATTTCTTCTTCAGTCAATCGCAAGCAGATCAGATTTTACAAGCATCGGGTTATGGTACTAATCATCCCGCTTATGCTACTTTGAAAAACGAGTTAACCAAAGCAACATTCAGCGTTAATTTCTCGGGTCCTACTATTGTTGGAAGCAAAAATGAAGGATTGAAAGTAAAATTTCCCGGCAAGACAATTCAATCCGGTAATCAGTCGTATACATTACAGCCATACGAATTATCAATTCCTGAAGTAAAAGGATTTCTTGATGATCTTAAGATTTTTCCAACTGCTGCTGTTCAGGCAACAATCGGTACTGTTGTAGGAACAAACGTTTCAGTAAGATATTTCCCGAGTGTAAATATTGAAGATATGGGTAAGTTTACATTCTGGGGAGTTGGAGCAATTCACAATCCAGGTGCCTGGTTAAAAAATCCTTTACCACTCGATATTGGTGTTGGTTATTTTATGCAGCAGATGAAAGTTGGTGATATTTTTGAAAGCAATGCATCTCAATTCGGTTTATATGTTGGTAAAACTATCGGGGCTATTGTATCAGTTTCACCTTATGCAGGTTTTACAGTTGAATCATCCAAGACAACCGTAAAATATAATTATCAATCCAATCAAGTTGTTAATGGTGTGCCTGTTCCTCCGGCAAAAGTTGAATTCGAACTTGAAGGTGAAAATAGTACTTCTTTTCTAATTGGACTCAATATTAAACTGGTTGCAATAAATATTAATGCAGATTATAAAATAGCCAAAACCAAAACCGCAAGTGCGGGAATTTCTGTAGGATTATAAATTATTTCTAAACCGTGAAGGCGAAATGCCTTCAAGGTACTTTTATATAAATTCCGTTTGAACTCTTGTCGCTGAATTCAATAATTCTTTTAACGAGTTTACATAGGGAAGCAACTCACTCATATTTCCCTTATCTATTGTTAGACTTTTCATCATCATTGCTTGCATTGCAGATAACGAACCCGTTAAAATTTTCTTCCATGTTTCTTTACCTGCGCTTATTATAAAATGACACTTATTAATATCGTCCTGATTCGCAGTTTTAATTCCACGGCATTCACCGTTATTTAAATCAAGTAATAATGATTGATTATCCTGCCTATCTTTAATTGACAGGATTAACAACCAATCCCAGCCCCCGGATGAATTTTTGTATTCCTGATTCAGGTTAATCTGGTTTTTTAATTCTGCAGCCCATTCCGGACTAAAAAATTTCATAATATTTATTCCCCGGTTGATAGTTGTGATAATTAAAATAGTTAATTTTGCCTTTGAATGGAAATAATGAATTTGACTATGAAAGAAACAGCAATTTACATTCACATCCCGTTCTGCGATCATAAATGTATCTACTGCGATTTTTATTCTATCATCTCTTATGATAAAGTAAGGTTATATTTATCATCTATTAAAAAAGAGATAAATTTTTTTGCCGAAAAATTTTCTTCAAACAGAGAGATAATTTCGATTTTCTTTGGAGGGGGAACTCCTTCTTTCATGGAATCTGAATACATTGGTGAGATTATTGATGAGATAAAAAAATGTTTTGCAGTAAAACCCGATGCAGAGATAACAATTGAAACAAATCCCGGGACTGTATCAATTAACAAGCTCGAAAAATTTTTATCTACCGGAATTAATAGAATAAGTATTGGTATTCAATCCTTTAACGAAAAGGAATTAAAATTTCTTACACGAATTCATGATAGTAATACTGCAAAACAAACTGTTCGCGATGCCAAATCCGTTGGATTTGATAACATAAGTATCGATCTAATTTTCAACCTTCCAGATCAAACAAAAGAAATCTGGCGTTCTAACCTTAGACAGGCAATTGATCTACCGATTCAACACATTTCTGCATATAGTTTAATTCTTGAACCGGGAACGATATTAAATAAGATGGTCCTCGATGGAAAAGTAAAATTGCAAAGCAACGATTACGATGCGGATCTTTACGAACATACAATCAGATTTCTTACCGGCAATGGATTTATACAATATGAAGTTTCCAACTTTGCTAAAGACGGCTACGAATGCATCCATAATAATGCATATTGGAGATATAAAGATTATCTGGGGTTTGGAACGTCGGCGCATTCATTTGTTGACGGAGAACGGTGGTGGAATTACTCCGGACTTAATCTCTATTTAGAGTCCATAAGAAAAAAAAGTAATGCCATAATTGGAAGGGAAATTCTAACTGAAGAACAGAAATTAAATGAGTATGTAATGCTTGCTTTAAGAAGTAAAGGGCTGGATTTATTTGATTTTGAAAAAAGATTTAAAACCGACTGGTTAATAAAAAATAAAAATCTGACTGCTCTATTACAAAAAAACAATTTTGTTCGGTTGAATCATAATCTTATTTCACTTACTTCAAAGGGTTATGCTATTTGTGATGAAATTCTAAAAAAATTTTTTTGATACAAGAAATTCAATAACTATATTCAAACCAATAAAAGGGTAATTTTATGAACGAAAAAAATAATTTATTAATACCGCTCTCAATTTTATCAGGAGCTATTTTACTCTCTGTAATTATTTTTGCATTAGTCTGGAAGTCAACCAAGAATGCAGATCAGACAATAACAGTTACCGGTTCAGCAAAAAAAACTATTGTAAGCGATCTTGGAATTCAGCGCGGAACATTACAGGCAATTAGTACAGATAGAAAAACTGCTTATCAAAGTGTTGCACAACAAATGCCCACTGTTTTGAATTACCTTAAAGATAAAGGTTTTCAGGAAAATCAGATTGAAGTCTTTGGAATTAATGGGTACCCGGTTTATGAAATTAGTCCGCAAGGTTACCAAACACAGAGAATTTCACATTACGTTTACAGTCAGAGATTCGAGGTTAGATCGAATGATGTTCAAAAAATAAAAGAACTTTCTCTTACACTCAGTTCACTGGTAGAAAAAGGTCTTGATGTTCAGGCAGATATGCCGGAATATCTTTACACAAAAATTGACGACCTCAAAATCGAAATTCAGGGAGAGGCAGCAAAAAATGCTATGGAGCGTGCTGAAAAAATTGCTCAATCAACAGGACGGAGTCTTGGTTCGCTTCGTAATGCGAGAATGGGTGTAATTCAAATAACCCCGCTTAATTCTAATATGGTAACCGATTATGGAATAAACGATGTCACTTCAATTGATAAAGAAATTACTGCTGTTGTTAGTGCATCATTTCAAATAGACTAAATTCAGGATGGTGGTTACTGGATACTAGATTCTTGATTCTTGATACAAAATGCTGAATTATCGGTAATTGTTGTATTACGAATAATTTTTGAAGGAGTTATACTAAATTTTTCGGAACGACATCCGGTATTTTGAACAGAATATCCACACTAAAAAGAATTTGGCTAATTCAAATAATTGTTCTATTTTAGTGCATTCTAATTCGCCCCTTGAGGGCGATTTTTATTTGTGGAATATGGAAAAAGTTAAAATTTTCGAAAAAATTGAAGAAATTGCAGCATCTTACGGCTTCCTTCTTATCGATATGGTTCTCCGCGGTGATAATAATCTCCGGATTTTGGAAGTTTATATCGATAGCGAAAAAGGTGTTACGGTAGATGACTGTTCGAATATCAGCCGCGCAATTCACGAGCTTTTCGATAAAGAGGATCTTATCGGTTCTAATTATCGGCTGGATGTTTCTTCGCCCGGAGTTGACAGACCCCTTAAATTTTTAGCTCAATACGTTAAGCATATTGATCGCAAATTTGAGGTAGAATATTTAGAAGAGGATATTAACAAAAAAATTACGGGCAAATTAATTCGGATAAACGGCGATCAGCTTTTTTTCCAGAGCAAATCAAGTGAACTCAAAATAAATTATAAGGATATAATTAAAGCGAAAGTTTTAATTAGTTTTTGATTACGGAGGAGAATAAATGAATACCGAGATAGTTGAATCATTTTCGCAGATGGTTCGCGAGAAAAGTCTTGATAAAGACGTTCTTGCCGGAATTATTGAAGAAATATTTGGTCTTATGGTCAAAAAGAAATATGGGCTGGAAGCTAAATATGACGTTGTTGTTAACATGGATAAAGGTGATATAGAAATATTTCTGGAAAGAATTATTGTTGACAAGGTAAATGATCCGGGCACAGAAATAAGTATTGATGAAGTTAATGAAAAGGGGAACGATGATGATCTTGAAGTTGGCGAGGAGTTTGTAGAAAAAATCGAATTGCATCAATTTGGGCGAAGACTTATTAACCTCGCACGT
>JAGXSM010000124.1 GCA_018333725.1 Melioribacter sp.
TTCTGAATAATATTTGCTAATTAAATCAGCACCGAACGCAGTTTCAACTACCTTAGTAAATCCGATACTCTTTAATGCAGCTGGTATCCTGGAATATTTCTTTGGGAATGATGCCGGGAAAGATGGGGCAATCATTGCAACTGCATTACCAGTCGGTAAAATTTCATTTACAACTTTATCTACTTCACTCAGGATTTGTTTAGCTTGTTGAGAGCAGACCTTAACACAATGACCGCAGCTAATACATCTTTCTTCAATAACAACAGCTTGCCCGTTAATTACCCTGATTGCTTTAGCCGGGCATTCTCTAATGCATGAATAACATCTTTTACATCTTTGCGATATTGTAGTTACTATCCCTTGTGACATGTTTTATCTTATTTCCTTAAACCTATGCCTCTTCCAGAATTTTCTTACGATTAATATAAGTTGTATGTAAAAGTTCGTGTGATAAATGTCCGTTGGGTTCGCCAAGAAATTCTTTGTACAACTTTTTAACCGATTCATTTTCATGTGAGCGCCGGTTTTTCATATTTACATCGATATCGTATAATGCCTGA
Source organism: Melioribacter sp. (assembly GCA_018333725.1). GTDB lineage: Bacteria > Bacteroidota > Ignavibacteria > Ignavibacteriales > Melioribacteraceae > DSXH01. Next base: position 561 of record JAGXSM010000124.1, read on the forward strand.
ACACGCTTTTTAATCTTTTCAGTTTTTTGATGAATCGGTTGCCCGCCTCCATTAATACAACCTCCCGGACAAGCCATTACTTCGATGAAGTGATATTTTGAATTACCCTGTTCAACTTCATCTAAGATTGGTTTTACATTACCAATTCCATTAACAACTGCAACATTAACATCCATTCCATTTATATTTATTGTTGATCCTTTAATACCCGAATTACCTCTGATATCAGAGAATTCCAGTTTTTCCAATTCCTTACTAGTAATTATTTTATATGCAGTTCTTAATGCAGCTTCCATTACACCGCCGCTTGTTCCGAATATTGCTGCAGCACCGGTTGATTCTCCAAGCGGATTATCAAATTCATTCTCCGGCAATTCATTAAAATCAATTCCCGCCATTTTGAATAAACGAACCAGTTCGCGGGTTGTTAAAACTGCATCAACATCCGCTTTATGTTCTTCTGTTAATTCCGGTCGATCCGATTCATACTTTTTTACTGTACATGGCATTATCGAAACAACATAAATGTTTTCCGGTTTTAATCCCATTTTCTTTGCATAATATGTCTTTAGAATAGCACCTTCCATTTCATGCGGAGATTTACAAGAAGAAACATTATCAAGTAATTCAGGTCTGTTCTGTTCAATATATTTTACCCAACCCGGGCAACAACTTGTAAACATTGGCAACGTTCCGCCATTTGCTACCCTGGAAACAAGTTCATTTGCTTCTTCAATTATTGTAAGATCGGCAGCAAAGTTTGTATCGAATACTTTATTGAAACCGAGTCTCTTTAATCCCGTAATTATTTGACCTGTTACGTTGGCACCGAGCGGTAAATTGTATTCTTCTCCTAATGTAGCCCTAACAGCAGGTGCTATTTGTGCAATTGTATATTTTGATTTATCGGCAATTGCATTCATTACTTCTTTAGCATGACTCTTTTCTCTTAATGCTGCAGTAGGACAAACAAGAATACATTGACCACAAAGGATGCAATCACTAACGTTCAATCCTTTGTTGTAAGGTGTAGTAACATTACTCGCAAAACCTCTGTTTGTAAAGTCGATTGCTCCTATCTTCTGAATCTCAGAACAAGTTCTTGCGCATCTACCGCATAAAATACATTTTGCAGGATCTCTTTCCATCGAAGCACTTGAGATATCAATAGCATGATCTTTCTTTACACCAACGTATCTGTGCTCTCTTATGCTGTATTTTTCCGATAAATCCTGTAATTCACAATTTTTATTTCTAACACATATCAGGCAATCTTGAGGATGATTCTCGACTAAAAGTTCAATAATAGTTTTTCTTGCAATCCTTACACGTGGAGAATTAGTTTGAACTTTCATCCCTTCCATCACTGGATAAGCACAACTTGGTGTTAATCCTCTCATACCATCTACTTCCACAACACAAATTCTACATGCACCGGTTGGAAACAGATCTTTCATGTGACATAATGTTGGGATGTAAATTCCCACAGATTTGGCCGCATCAAGTATAGTCATTCCTTCTTCAGCTTTTACTTTTATATCATTAATTGTTAGTTCTACCATTTATAACCTCTGTTTAATTGATGTTAATGGCTTCGAACTTGCACGATTCAAAGCACATTCCGCATTTTGTACATTTTACTTCAATTATATGATGAGCTTGTTTCTTTTCTCCTACTATTGCTTCAACCGGACATTTTCTTAAGCATACTCCGCAGCCGTTACAAATAGAAGGATCGATCTGAAATGTTAATAATTCTTTACATACCTTGGCTTCACATTTTCTTTCGAATAGATGTTCTTCGTATTCTTCTCTAAAATATGTTAGTCCGGATATAACAGGATTAGGTGCGCTCTGCCCCAATCCGCATAATGATGTGTCGCGTATTACGTCGGCCAATCTCTGTAAATGAATAATTCCCTTAAATCTCTGTAATTGATCAAAATTATTTCCATTCGATTTATAACTTACAGGAATACGTTCAATAATTTCGAGCATACGTTTAGTACCTTCACGGCAAGGAACACACTTACCACACGATTCATTTTGTATGAATGTCAGAAAATATTTGGCAACATCAACCATACATGTATCTTCATCCATAACTACGAATCCGCCGGAACCCATCATAGCACCAACATTTTTTAGTGATTCGTAATCTACTTCGGTATCCATAACAGAATCCGGTAAGCAACCGCCAGAAGGACCGCCGATCTGAACGGCTTTAAATTTTTTATTATCGGGTATTCCGCCACCTATATCGAATACAACTTCTTTAAGTGTAATTCCCATAGGAATTTCTACTAACCCGCTGTTAGCGATTTTACCGCTTAAAGCAAATACTTTTGTTCCTTTGCTTTTTTTAGTACCAAGAGAAGAAAACCATTCAGAACCTTTGTTGATTATTGTTGCAACATTAGCAAACGTTTCAACGTTATTTATTACTGTCGGTTTTCCCCATAATCCGGCGTCGGTTGGATAAGGAGGTCGTGGACGCGGCATTCCCCTTTTACCTTCTATGGATGCAATTAAAGCGGTTTCTTCGCCGCAAACAAATGCACCAGCACCTTTTTTAATCTTAAGTTCAAAATCAAAATCGCTGTTTAGAATATTTTTACCTAACAAACCGTATTCTTTACATTTCTCAATAGTGTTTTGTAGCCGTTCGATTGCAAGCGGATATTCTGCTCTACAATAAATATAACCTGACGAAGATCCGATTGCATAACCGCCAATTATCATTCCTTCTACAACTTTGTAAGGATCGCTTTCAAGAACAGAACGATCCATAAATGCACCAGGGTCTCCTTCATCAGCATTACAAATAATATATTTTATTTCCGATTCTTTTTTATGTGCCATTTCCCATTTAAGTCCGGTTAAAAATCCTCCGCCGCCTCTTCCGCGCAAACCGCTATCTTTTACTTCGTTCACAACTTTTTCCGGTGTTAGAATTCTTAACGCTTTATCCAAAGCTTTGAATCCGCCTCGGGAAATGTATTCATCAATAGAAAGTGGATTTACTATACCGCAGTTTTCAAGAACAACTTTCAACTGTCTTTTGAAAAACGGATGGTCGCTTAAAGCCGGGACATTTTCTGTTCCTTTACCAAAAGAACCAAGTAATTTTTTCTTATATATCCCTTTATCAATTAATGTAGTCTTAACAAGTTCCTGAATATCCTTTGGCATAATTTCGCAATAAGAAATTCTATCCTTACCAGGAAGTTTAACATCTACAATTGGTTCTTTTGCACAATAACCAATACAACCGGTGGGGACAATTAATGCAGCAATTTTATTTTTAGTTAATTCTTCTTCAATAGCTTTTCTAACTTTATCGGCTCCTGATGCCAATCCGCAAGTTCCCATTCCAATAAAAATTACTGGAACTGAGGTGCTATCATACTTAATGGATCTATTTAGTTCAGTAAACTTACTTGTACAGTTTTCATCTTTGTGGCATAATGGTCCATCGATGCAGCATGTAATAAATTGTTCACATGGTGTTTCGCTAGAATACCAGCATTGTTCGCAGCATTTTTCGTTAAATGTTTTCATTCAGCACTCACTTGTATTTCTTTTTCTTGCTTAATCGATTCTTCTTTTTTGTATTTACTAATTATTTTGGAAATTTCTTTTATAGAAACTCTTCCATAGTATTCATCATTTATATTAATTACAGGAGCAATACTGCAAGCACCTATACATGCAACTGTCTCAAGAGTAAAAAGTTTATCACGTGTGGTTTGTCCTGCACAAATTCCCAATTCATTTTCAAGCGCAATTAAAATATTAGCCGAATTCTTTACATGGCAAGCAGTACCTCTGCAAACACGTATTATGTTTTTACCTAACGGTGTTAAACGGAACTGATTGTAAAATGTTGCCACTCCATAAACACTGCTCAAAGGAATACATAAATGGTTTGAGATCTCCTTTAATGATTTTTCAGGTAGGTAACCATATACATCCTGAATATCTTGAAGAATCGGGATTAGGTTACTTCTTTCAAATTTCGGGTATTTTTCAAAAATATGACTGTGCATCTTCTTCTCATAATATTTGGTTTCCCAATTAATTCTAATTGTATGCCAATTTTTTAACTCTGATTAGTTTCGAATTTAAGCGAGATAACGATATCTTATATTAAAACAGCTAGTATGATTCCTAAGTATGAGAATAGAATTCTTTGATTTTTAGATGAAAATAGAGATTAGCAATCTTATTCAAATTCCTTTTCATCAATTTTTAGTATGTTAGTAAGGCATTAACTGCGAGATATGGAAAAATTTGAATTAGGAAATATAGCTCAAAAGAAATGGGCAGCCTGGATATCACTTACTGTTGGTATCCTGATGTTTATTTCAAAGATAACAGCTTATTTAATAACAGGTTCTACAGCCATCTTTTCTGATGCAGCAGAATCGGTTGTTCATGTAGCCGCTACTTCAATGGCACTATTCAGTATTTATTTGAGTTCAAAACCGGCCGATGAAACTCATCTATATGGTCACGGAAATATTGAATATTTTTCTGCGGGAATGGAAGGATTTTTAATAATTGTTGCTGCAATTACAATTATTTACAGCTCGACAATTGATCTAATTGAAGGAGTTTCTACTCAAAAACTTTCTACTGGTACAACTATAATTGGGATTGCCGGTTTGGTAAATCTTGTTCTTGGAATTTACCTTGTTAAAAAAGGTAAGCAAACTAACTCTTTAACTTTAATTGCTGATGGTAAACACGTTCTTACAGATTCTTACACAAGTATTGGGGTTGTAATCGGATTAATATTAGTAATTATAACCGGGTATTTGATACTTGATCCTTTAATTGCAATTCTTGTTGCACTTAATATTCTATTTACTGGATACAAGTTGATTCGTGAATCGGTAGGCGGCTTGATGCAGGAAACAGATCAGACAGTTTTAAATACGATTTCAAATTTGTTCGCAAATATCAGAAAAGAATACTGGATTGATATTCATCATCTAAAGTTTAGAAAATCCGGTGAAATAATTTTTGCAGATTTTCATCTAATTCTTCCCTATTATTTTACAATTGAACAGTCTCATCATGAAGAAACATACATAAGAGATTCGCTGAGGAATATTTTTCCAAATGCCGGAATAAGAGTCCACACGGATTATTGTAAGCCGGACTGTTGCAAATTTTGCAATTATTCAGAATGCAACGTACGCAAAGAAGAAAAGAAAAAAGATTTTGAATGGAATGCTAAAAAATTTATTGGCGATCCAGTCTACTTATAACTAACTCTTTGATTGTAATTCCGCATCCTTCTTAATTACTATCTCTTCCATTTCCTTTTTATACTTTTTTAATTTATCTGCAAGATCAGAAATAGATGTTGAAAGAATTTGTAGTGCTAATAATGCTGCATTTTTAGCCCCATCAACAGCAACAGTTGCAACTGGAACACCCGGAGGCATTTGAACTATAGATAGCAATGAATCAAAACCGTTTAAAGCACCGCTCTTAAGAGGTACTCCAATAACTGGTAAAGCTGTATATGAAGCAACAACACCTGGTAGATGAGCCGCTAACCCAGCACCCGCAATAAAAACTTTAATCCCTTTTTTTTCTGATTCTTCAACAAAATTTTTTAATTGAGAAGGGACACGATGTGCTGATAAAATTCTCATTTCGTAAAAAATGTTAAATTCTTTCAATACCTCAGCAGCTTTGCTCATTACCTGTAAATCGGAATCGCTACCCATTACAATTGCAACTAAAGGATTGTTTTGGTTCATTTTAATCCCATTTTTGATTTGAAAGATAATAAAAAAGCAGAGTCGGGAAAACTCTGCTTTTAAAAAGAAGTTGTAAGTTTACTTCCGTGTTATCGATCCAACACCTGAAACATTTGTTTTTGTATTCTGCGGGTTACCGAAATAATCAATAGAACCAACACCTGATACAGAAGCATCTAAAAATTCCTTTGCATGAACGGTCGCACTTGCTGCTCCACTTACAGAAATATAAACTTTATTGGCAATTAAAGAACGTGCATTTATACTACCTGCACCGGATAGATCACCATAGAATTTTTCAACCTCACCTTCCAGTTCAATACTTCCCGCACCGGATAGATCTACTTCAAACCTGTCCGTATTAATTCCAATTACTTCTATGTCATTGGCACCGGAACAATCAATTGAGGTTAGATCATTTGTGGTAATTTCAATAAGTAATTCCTTTCTGGGGGAAAGATTCTTTTTATTATCAATTATCAGGGTATTCCCATTTACTCTAGTCCTTATTAGTGAAAGTAAATTTTCTTCAGCTTTAATACGTAAAGAAGGAGATTCACCAACTTTAATTTTAATAGAATAAGCTCCCGAAGCCTCAATTTTAGTAAATTCTGAAACATTCCTATTTTCAGTTTTTACCCGTCCATTTCCTCTTACCCCCCAGAAAGTGCAACTTGTTATAACGACTGATGTAATCAGAAACATCAAAGCAATACGAACTCTCATCTCAATTTCTCCAACTTTTTGTTCTTTTAGACGCCAATTATCGGTTGTATGTTACAAAATATTAGAAAATATTTCCATAGAATGCCTGTAAGCGATAAGATAATTTGAGAAATTTTTAATTTATTTATTAGATTACATACCAAATTATTAATCGTGATATGACAAACGAAGAGTTAAATAGTCTTCAAGCAGAAGCATATGATCATTTATGGCATGGAAGATATCGTCTGGCCTTAAATGCAGCAATAAAACTATGTGAATTCAGACCGAACGATAGCGAAGCAGTTATATGTGCTGCATGGGCATACCTCGAAAATGGAAATCCATCAAAAGCAATGGAATATGCTAATCTTGCTGTTGAACTTAAAGGGGATTCGCCTCGCACAAGATTCTTTAGAGCCTATCTTTTAACAAGAATGAGTATATACGAAGGAGCAATTGCAGATATTGGTAAAAATATCGACAAGGAGAAAGAATTATTAAGCTGGACGTTAATTACAAAGGCACGTGCATATGCAGGATTAAAAAATTTTGATGAGGCAATTCACGCTTTAGACAACGCTTCCCTTTTAACTTCGTCAAATCAAAAAATCCTAAAAGAACAAAAAGAATGGTTTATAAAAGCAAAGAGTAGATTTATAGATGAATATGAACTGAATTCAAAAAACATAACAGAATTTATTTCCGATGGTATAGAAGCAATCAAAGCAAAAGAATACTGGTTTGCGCTTTTTACAGCTCAAAAGGTATTGGCTCAGGATAAATTTAAAAATGACAAACTGGATGCTGCCATTCTGGAAATTGAAGCATTGTATTTATTATTTCAATTCCGACCCGCTTATCAAAAAGCACTTAACCTTAAAAGCAAATTTAAAGACAATGAAAAATTCAATCTGATATTTAATTCACTTCAGAAGTTTGTAAATTATGAGGAAGAAACTGAAAAGGAGATTTCACCGCTTAGGAGAACTAAAACGGATATAGACTATACTACTACTGAAAGTGTTCAACTCTCATTTGAAGAAATTGAGTATAAATCGGAAACAATTTTCTATCCAAATGATTTTGCAGATCTTTTCTCTATTAAAATTTATGATTCTCTAAAAGATACCAAGGTTAGTGTAAGAGATTTTTATAAACATATTAATAAGAACATGCCCGGTATTGGTGTGGAAGTAATTTTTAATAATCCATACCTGGATAAAGAGGATAAATCCTACAATTGTTATACAGTATGGTATCTTAACGATTATGAGATAAATAGGAATAATTTCAGATTGAATATTCCCCGGAATTGGGATTCGGTTATATTCTCACAAACGATTAATTCTGATAATTCCGGTTGGGATATTGGTCAGGCAAAGGTAGAGATATATATAAATAATTTTAAAGTCGGGGAAAGATCATTCGGTATCTGCCAATCTGGTACACCTGAACAGGATGTTGTTATTCCGCCAATAACCCAAAGCAGTATAAAAAAGGAAGAACAACCTGGTTCAAAAAAAATAATTCAATCAATTCAAACAAGCACTTTAGACCAATTATTAGCTGAACTTGATTCATTTATTGGATTGACCAACATTAAACAAACTGTGCGGGACTTTATTTCATATCTTCAATTTATTAATGAGCGAAAGAAACATGGATTAAAGACCGACGAAAAAATTTCGATTAATGCCATCTTCCTTGGTAATCCCGGAACAGGTAAAACAACAATTGCACGCTTGCTCGGACAGATTCTAAAAGCAATGGGTATTCTTCCATCAGGTCATGTAATCGAAGTTGATCGGTCAGGATTGGTAGGTCAATATATTGGTGAAACAGCTCAAAAGGCAGAGAAGATTATAAATGATGCTATTGGCGGTTTATTGTTTATTGATGAAGCATATACATTAATTAAAAAAGGCGGATCAGGTCAGGACTTTGGTCAGGAGGCAATCGATATATTGTTGAAACGTATGGAAGATAAAAAAGGTGAATTTGTTGTTATTGCCGCGGGATATACAGATGAGATGAATGCGTTTCTTAATTCAAACCCGGGATTGAAATCCCGTTTTACTCATACATTCCCTTTTGAGGATTATACACCGGATGAATTACTTGAGATATTCAAGCTGAACCTTAAGAAAGATGATTATTCTATTACAAAATCAGCCGAAGAAATTCTCCGTAAAGAATTTATTAAGATGTACCGTAACAGAGATAAATCATTCGGTAATGCAAGACTGGTAAAAAATATTTTTGACGGCACTAAATTGAATTTAGGCAAACGTGCTGTTTCATTACCACAAATAGACCGTACTAAGGAAATACTCAATACAATTACTGAGGATGACATCAGTCTTATTTTACAAAAAGCCACGGATAAAAAATTTGTACTTACAATCAACGAAGAAGCGTTATCGGAAGGATTAAAGGAATTAGATAATCTTGTTGGACTAGACAGTGTTAAAAAAGAAATTAATGATCTTGTAAAGCTTGCACGATTTTTTGCCGAGCAAGGAGAGGATTTACGTGAGAAATTCGGTAATCATTATTTATTCCTCGGGAATCCCGGAACGGGTAAAACAACTGTTGCAAGAATATTCAGCAGAATTTTTTCTGCATTAGGAGTTTTATCGAAAGGACATCTTGTAGAGACTGATAGACAGGGACTTGTTGCCGGATATGTAGGTCAGACTGCAGAGAAAACATCTGCTTTGATCGACAAAGCAATTGGTGGAACTCTATTTATTGACGAGGCATACGCCCTTGTAAAATCTGATGGTTCCGGTAGTGATTTTGGTAAAGAAGCTATAGACATTCTGTTAAAGCGGATGGAGGATGACCGTTCCAAATTTATTGTTATTGCAGCCGGTTATACAGAAGAAATGAAAAAATTTATTGCAAGTAATCCCGGCATGCAATCAAGGTTCAGCAAGTCAATTACATTCGAAGATTATTCTCCCAAGGAATTGATGGAAATTGTTTATAGAAGCTTAAGAAACGACAAAAAGAATATTTCAAAAGATGCCGATGATGCGCTTTTCAAACACTTCAACGAGATTTACAAAGTACGTGATAAAAAATTCGGTAATGCAAGAATAGTTAGAAACATTCTTGATACAATCAGGCAAAAAATGCTTTTGCGTATTGCTGATATTCCTCAAGCAGATAGAACTGAAGATAAACTTAACACAATAATTCTGGATGACATTAAGGAATCGATCGAAATAAAAACCCAGGCAACCGAGTACCAGGTTAAAGGAGACCCGTTAAAGCTTCAGGAGTATATAGATCAGTTAAATTCATTAGTCGGACTCGAAAAAGTAAAAGAAAGTGTATTCAAATTGATAAGCGGCTCCAAGATTGCTCAGCTAAAACGTGAACGGGGTTTGCATGTTGTTGAGAGAAATTACAATGCATTCCTTGTCGGGAACCCCGGCACCGGTAAAACAACGGTTGCTAAATTAATAAGCCAGATTCTTAAAGAACTTGGCATTATAGATAAAGGGCATCTAATTGAAGTAACAAGGGCAGACCTAATTGGTGCTTACCCTGAACAAACTATCTCTCAAACAGAAAATATTATAAAAGATTCTTTAGGCGGAACACTTTTTATTGAAGATGCCCATTCACTGATTAATGATGGTAATGAGAATGGATTAATTGTGCTTGATACTATCAGCAGATTAGTGGATCAATACCGTCATAAGCTTGTTATCTTTTTAGAAGGTTCATCCGACGAAATTAAAAATCTTATAAAAGGGTATCCTTCGTTAAAAGAAAAAATCCCGCATCAGTTTGATTTTGAAAACTATTCACCGCGTGAACTTCTTACAATTGCTGCAGAAATTGCTGATAATCTCGGTTACATTTTAGATGAAGGGGCATTACAAGTTCTACTCGAACTATTTGTGGCATTAAACGAACGTGGTGAATTAACAAATCTTAACTCAAAAGCTGCTAAAACAATTTTATACAAGTCGATAACAAATCAGGAACAAAGAATACTTGGGATACTGAACCCGAGCGATGTTGATCTAAAGACTATTATACTCGAAGATGTTCAATCAGTTAATTATTAATATCACTTCCCTTTTATATGTTAACAATTAAAAACCTTTCGAAGAAATACGGTCAGTTTCTTGCTGTAAACAAAATCAATTTGACAATTGATAAAGGAGAGCTTTTCGGTTTCCTTGGTCCTAATGGTGCCGGTAAAACAACAACAATTAAAATGATTACCGGATTACTCTCACCAACTTCCGGAAATATTTTTCTGGATGGTAAGGATGTCTGGCTGAATCAAATTGAATCTAAAATGAAATTGGGTTATATCCCGGACCAGCCGTTCTTATATGATAAATTAACCGGTAGAGAGTTCCTATTTTTTAGCGGTGGACTATATGGTCTTGATAAAAAAATCTTAATTAATCGTATAGAAGAATTACTTGAGCTCCTTAAAATAGAAAGCTGGGTCGATAAACGGACAGAAGAGTATTCACAGGGGATGAAACAAAGGATTACAATCGCATCAGCTTTTCTTCATAATCCCAAACTTATCGTAGTAGATGAACCGATGGTAGGACTGGGCCCCCAGAGTGCATACATCGTAAAAAAATTCTTTACTGATTCGGTTAAAAATGGTACTACAATTTTTATGTCCACACACAGCTTAAATGTAGTGGAAGAAATATGTACAAAGGTTGGAATTATAAATAAAGGGAACATAATCTTTGATGATACACTTTCTGTACTGAGCAGGTTAAAAGAAGAAATAAATAATAATCTTGAAGAGCTTTTCATCCAGCTTACAAAAGAAGAATGAAGCAGATTTTACACATACTAAAATATAAGTTAATCATATTTATCCGGTTAAATACAAGAATAGATA
>JAGXSM010000125.1 GCA_018333725.1 Melioribacter sp.
TATAGACAACTTTTACATCGGTATGAACATTAGGCACCTGATACGGACCGGTTGCCTGAACGACCGACCGCCATGTTACAAAAGGACTCATTGATGAATACGCTCCGCCATCTGCAAGGAGATCGATCTTCATCGCTTTAATTTTTCCATCTTTATTAAAACCGATTTTATAATTAAGGATATACGGATGGCGCTTATAAGATTCTATTATCGATTCTTCCCGTTCATACTTAATTTTTACTGGACGCTTTACCTTCAGTGCTGCAATAGCAGCGCGGGCAGAAAGAATATTCATTGTATCATCTTTACCGCCGAATGATCCGCCAAGTTCCGCTTGAACAACTTCAACCTCGTTCAAACCAAAACCCAATACAGCGGCGACTACTCTTCTTGTTGTAAACGGATTCTGAATACTGCCAATTATTTTTATCCTGAAATTACCTTCACCGGGAATTGCTGTCACACATTCCGGTTCAATGTAAGCGTGTTCTATCAGTTGTGTTGTATATGTCTGTTCAATTATTTCATCACTCTGCTTAAAACCTTTTTCAACATTTCCTTTTCTAAGCGGGTAGTGGGTAATCAAATTAGATTTGTTTTGAGGATGGATAAGAATAGAATTTTTATCTAGAGAAGTAGTGGGATCTTCAAGAACGGGTAATTCCTCTAAAGCAATTTTTACTTTCTTGGCAAGTTCTCTTAGTATCACCTCATTATCACCGACGAGCATTGCAACAACATCGCCGGGAGTTACAATTTTCTCGTAACAAAAAATCGGTTGATCCTGTTTAATAGGTCCGACTTTTTTACTTCCACTTATATCATCATGCGTTATTATAGTTTTAATTGAAGGATGGTTTTCTATTGATGCAAAATCGATCTCCTTTATAATAGCATGCGCTACATTTGTTCGAACCATAACACCATACATTTCACCTTCAAAATGGTAGTCATCTGCATATTTAGCTTTACCAGTTACCTTGGCATACCCATCCTGACGTACAACCGGCTTACCTACGATATTGAATTTTTCTTTATTCAATCAATTTCATTTATATAGTGAAAATAATTTGTTGCCCTGTTTAATTACTTCTTTGAATGTTTCCGAATCATCAATCTCTGTAAGCTTGAAATCCTTCAGCAGATAATTTCCTTCCTGAACAACAGTTTTTATATTTGATTCGAGCGCTCCATAAATAAAATGCCCCCAGAAATTCGAACCGTTAATTGGCGTGGGTGGAATATAATCCCACACTATAAAATCAGCACGGTCATTTTCAACAATTGACGGGAAATCTTCAAAATATTTTTTAACAAATGTAATCTGGTCAAAATATGATTTAATAAATAATTTGAATGCGTCTTCCATACTGTTTTTCTGATTCCGCAATAAAAGAAAATATTGCTTCATAGATTTAGCTATATTAGCATGCATACCGTCCGTACCAATTAATATCGGAATATTCGACGGCACTTTTGAATACAAAGGAAGACCAACTGCATTATTCATATTTGAATCGGGATTGTAAACAATTGCGCTGCTGCTTGCCGCAATCTGATAATATTCTTTTTGGGTTAGAAAAACTCCATGACCCAAAATACTTTTTCCGTTGAGTAATTTATTTTGAACAAGACGTTTTACCGGTAATTGATCTGTATATTGTTTACTGAGGGTTCTATCACTCTTATCTTCGCATAAGTGAATGTGAATACCTAGATTATACTCTTCAACAAGCTCCGATGCTTCTGCAAGTGTATCGTCCGACAAAGTAAACGAAGCATGAAGTCCCAGTAGCGACTTAAGATTATTTCCCGAATAGTTTTTAAGAAAGTTTATGTTTTCTTCCATACCGGCTTTGGAGAGTGTTGCGCCATTACGATCTGTGGTTTCGAAACAAAGTGCGCCTCTTATATTATTATCCATCAATACTTCTGCTATTTTTTCGAGGCTGCCATTAGCCGAATTCGGTGAAGAGTGATGATCGAAGATATATGTCACTCCGTTTTTAATTGCCTCTATAACAGACATCCTTGCCGATGCTTCAACCATATCCAGTGAAAGTTTTTTATCAAGATCCCACCACAAATTTTTGAGTACATTCTGGAAATTATTCATCGGTTTATTAATTGGTAGACCTTTCGCAAGACGCGAATAGAAATGATCGTGAAAATTAACAAGGGGAACCGTCAGCAACCTTCCGCCGGCATTATAAACCGAATTACTAACACTTGATTTCTTATCAATGTAATCGCTAAAATTTCTTTTGAAAATTCTGGAAATCCTACCATGTTCAATTTCAAGATCGCCAAAAGTTGGAACAATGCTGTTATTATCGATACGGCAAATCCATGCATTAGCTATTTTGTACGAATGCTTCTTTGCCATTTTATTTCACCGTTATAAATTTTCCATAATTATAATTATCAGTAACAGGATTATTCATGTCATAAATTTTTCTTCCGCGTAAATATGTTTGATAAACCACAGCATTAAACGTTACGTTTTCAAACGGGGTATATTTCCCTTTGCTTTGCATCTCAGAAGATTTGACAATTTGAGAATTCCATAGGTCAATTAAACAAAAATCTGCATCACGCCCGGGTTTAAGAAAACCTTTCTTATCAATGTTATAATAATCAGCAATATTTTCCGAGAGGAGTTCAATAGTTTTTTGAAGAGTGAGTCTGCCCTTTAAAAATCCTTCACTGAACATAAACGGGAGGCGATGCTCAACACCCGGAATTCCGCCATAAACTTCCCAGAAGTTATCGGATGATTTTTCTTCTTCCGGATTACATCCCGCATGATCTGTAACAACAAATGAAATCAATCCTTCATTTAATCCTTGCCAGAGCGATTCAACATCCTTATCACATTTTACCGGCGGTGCCGTTTTAAGAAAGTTTCTTATTCTTTCGTTTTCAAAATCCTTTTGAGTGAAGTAAAGATAATGCGGACACGTTTCTGTAGTTATATGAAGTCTTGATGATTTTGCTTTCTTTATCTGCTCAAGTCCCATTTGAGAACTTAGATGAACAACATGAGTTTTGCAATTAACTTTTCTTACTGTTGAAATCAATTTATCAATAGCCACAGCTTCAGCACGTGCATCGCGGCTATCGCAATATGCTTTCCAGTCGTTACGGTTAGCATTCTTAAATTTCATTTCGCGTGTTTGAACAAGCTCTTTATCTTCGGCATGAACAGCCATCGGTTTACCTGTTTTTTCGATTACACGGGCGGCAAATTCCATCTGGCGTTCTGATAAATCACCATAAGTATCCATTCCGGAAATCATATACACTTTAAACGCTGCAACTCCAGCTTCGGAAAGTTCGCTAATATTTTTATGAACCTCATCTTCGTTAAAATTTTTTCCGGATATTCCGCCATAAAAACAATAATCGATCAGACTTCTTCCCTTAAGTGCAGAAATCTTATGAGTAAAATTTTCAGTTGTGGTAACGGGTGGAATTGATGTACACGGCATATCAATTACAGTTGTTACACCGCCAGCAGCAGCAGCTTTTGAAGCATGCTCAAAATCTTCGCGGAATTCAAATCCGGGAGTATCAAAGTGAACATGAGAGTCAATTCCGCCGGGAATTGCAAGAAGAAATATTTGTGGTTCATCCAGATGAACAAATTCTTTCAGGAGGTTATCGCGTTTCTCTTTTTCCTTAAGATCATCCCAATCAAAATATCTTTCTGATTTCGGTTTTACTTCCATTATTTTAGAAGCAAAAACAATATCGCACAACTGAAGTGTGTTACCTCCAGCAGAAACCAAAACATTTTGGATTATATCTTGAGTATTATTCATAACAAGCTAATAGAACACTGATTTTTATGATCAGTTAAGATTTACTATGATCATATCCACAATAATAATTCATAATAATCAGCGCTCTATACAACTCCAACCTGATGATTAAAATCTTCTATTAATTTATTCCACAATGGAACGATTGAAAATCTTTCATGCCAGTAATTCTCATCGTACCATTGAGCGTTCAGCTCTTCAACATCTTTACCCTGTTGCTCTACCCATGTAAAGTATTTTAGATTATGAATCGCTTTCTTTTCGTAGTAGCTTAATTCTTTGAAATAATCAATGCTCTGGTGTTTTATAACGGAAATCCAGTCAATTTCCGCCTGAGTTTCGGAATAGCTGCCCCAATCATCGTTCATTTCTTTAAGTCGGGAGTTGTATAGATCAACCGAGTCTGTAAAAATTGTAAAGATTATATCATTTTCGTTCATTTCATAATATTTAGCAAGCTTAATTGCTGCGAGTAAATTGCAATTACATGAAATTCCGAGTTCGTTTAACTTTTCAATTTTACTTTCATCAACACCCTGTTTAGCCAGCCATTTTTTACCCGAAGGTTCATTGAATAATCTTAATAGTCTTAATGTTTGTTCATCATCAACTGCCGCAACGCAATCTGTATTTTTTACATTATGAATCCATGGAACATGTTTATCGCCGATTCCTTCAATTCGGTGTCCGCCGAATCCGTTCATAAATAAAGTAGGACACTGCAAAGCTTCAGATGCTACAACTTTAACTTGCGGAAACTTTGTTCTTAGGTAATCACCGGCACCAATTGTTCCGGCGGAACCCGTCGCACTTACATATCCGCTCATTCTGCTCTTATCATTCTTAATTTGATTGAAAAGTTTTTCTATCGTATATCCAGTAACATCATAATGCCAGATCGAATTTCCGAATTGATCGAACTGATTAAAAATGAGGTACTCATCGCTTTGGGCCTCGAGCTCATGACACTTATCATAAATTTCTTTTACGTTACTTTCGCATCCATGAGTCGCATAAATTTCAGCTCCCATTTCTTTAAGCCAATCGAATCTTTCTCTGCTCATTTCTTCAGGTAAAATTGCAACAGCATGAACATTTAGCAGAACAGAATTGAAAGCACCTCCTCTGCAGTAATTTCCTGTTGAAGGCCACACAGCTTTGTGATATTCGGGATTAAATCTTCCCGTAACTAAATATGGAGCGAGACATCCATAAGTTGCACCTACTTTATGTGCGCCGGTCGGAAAATATCTTCCGACAAGTCCGATGATTCTTGCTTTTACTCCTGTAATCTCCTTAGGAATTTCCAGGAAATTAATTTCGCCTATTCCACCATTAACCGGATCATTACGCCAATTAATACGGAAAAGGTTAAGAGGATTTGTTTCCTGTAAACCAACCGATTTTAATTTTTTTGTTATTGAATCTGGAATTGTTTCCGGTTTTTTTAGTTGTTCAAAGGTGGGTAGAATAATATTTTTTTCCAGACAGCGTTTAATTGTTTTTTGAAGGTAGTCTTTGTTTTCAACTTCCCAATTCCACTTGCTCATTACTTTTCCTCACAAGAATTTCAGTAATACAAACCAAATTTACCTAAAACGTTTCTGAGTTGAAACTTCTTTAGAGATAATCAGTCGTTTGAATGGAGCCACATGAGAACTTTTTCATTAGTAATAGGTGCGTTATAAATTATTTCTTTATCGGGTTTGAACTCTTTCATTGCATTGATAATTGCAAAGTAACCTCCTATTCCATACATAAACGGCGGCTCTCCTATTGCCTTGGATTGAAAAGGACCGTATGGATTCGGAACATCTTCAAGAAAATGGACTTCTAATTCTTTGGGTGCAAAATGTATATCAGGCACCTTATAAGTTGAAAGCGCATCCGTAAGAAGTTTTCCTTCGTCATTATAAATTATTTCTTCTAGTGTCATCCACCCGAGTCCCTGAACAATCCCACCCTCAGCCTGTCCACGATCTGTTACAGGATGAATACTCGTTCCGAAATCATGCACAACTTTAACAGAATCGATTACATAAGTTCCTCTTAAATAATCAACAGTAGCTTCAACAAGAGCAGTACCGTAAACATGATATGCAAAGGCGTCTCCTTTCATTTTCGTTCGGTCGAAATAAATGTTAGGTGTTGAATGATGCGCTTGTGCCGATAAACTTATTCTATTTACGTATGCATGATTAATTAATTTTACCCAGTCCACATCTGTCTTTGTATTATTCATATGAACAAATTCATCTTTAATTTCGATTGTAGAAGACTCATCTGCACTCAATAATTCTCTTGCAACTTTCTTAAGCCGTTCTAAAATAAGATTGCAAGCATCAATTGTTGCATAACCATTTAGATCTGCACCTTTGCTTGCTGCTGTTGGTGAAGTATTTGCTACGCGTGATGTATTGGTTGTATCAATTCTGATTCGATCAGGGTTGATGGAAAATATTCTTGAGGCAACTGACATTAGTTTTGCATTTACACCCTGACCCATTTCAACAGCAGCCGTGCTTATATTAACACTGCCATCGGTATAAACATGAACAAGTGCGCTTGCCTGATTGAGAAATGTGGTTGTAAATGAGATTCCGAAACAGACCGGCATCAAAGCAATTCCTTTTTTATAAAGCTTGCTTTCATCATTAAATTTTTTCACCCTTACAGATTGAGATTGAAAATCGAATCTCTTTTCATTTTCTTCAAAACATTTTACTGCACGGCAATTTTCAGTCTTTTGCCCGTATGGAAATTCATCTCCTTCCTTTAATAAATTTTTCTTTTGGATGAATGACGGATCAACTCCCATTACATGTGCAGCTTTATGAATTGCAGATTCAATTACAAACATTGCCTGTGGTCCGCCAAAACCGCGGAATGCAGTAAATGGCGGCAGATTAGTCCGGCAGCAGTAAGCCGTTGCCTTTACATTAGGAATGAAGTAACTATTTGTAGAGTGAAATAAAGTTCTTTCAAGAATTGCAGTCGATAGATCTGCAGACGCACCAGCATTTTGATAATACCAGGATTGATATGCAAGAATCTTACCGTCCTTGTTCAACCCAATCTTATAATCGGATGAATACGGATGCCGTTTACCTGTCATCCGCATATCTTCCTGACGTGGTAAAATAATTTTAACCGGTTGGTTTAATTTAAGCGCTGCGAGCGCAGCCATGACTGCCCATGCAGTTGCCTGATCCTCCTTACCGCCGAAACCGCCGCCCAGACGTGGTACATCAACTTCTATTTTATTCATCGGCATATTAAGAACACGAGCAGCAATTTTCTGAACTGCAGTTGGTCCTTGAGTAGATGAAATTATTTTTACTCCGCCGCCTTCAATAGGAACTGCCAGGGCTCCCTGTGTTTCCAGATATAAATGTTCCTGTGAACCGGATTCTACTTTGCCTTCAATTAAATAATCGCATTGCTGCCAAACTGAGTCAACATCACCAAGTGAAAATATTCTTGGCGGAACAATTAAATTTCCTTTTTCGAATGCTTCACGCGGATCGAATACCGGTTTCAGTTTTTCAAATTCAGCTTTTATTTTTTTAACACCTTTATGGGATGCAACCCTATCACTTGCAATTACAAGCGCTATCGGTTGACCGACATAATGGACTTCATTGCTGGCAAACAATTCCTCGTCAAGAATTATCCCGCCAATCTGATTTTCACCCGGGATATCTTTAGCGGTAATCACTGCATGAATGCCGCTAACTTTTAATGTTTCGTTAAAATCTATACTCTTAATCTTTCCATGTGCAATTGGTGAATAGAAGACATAACCGAATAAAGTTCCTTCTGGTGCTGCAATGTCATCAACAAATTTTGATTCACCGCGAACATGTTGAACTGAATCGTAACTTCTCATTTCAGCACCTCGTCAACATTTAATTCGGGAAAGAGTTTTATAAAGTGTGCTTTTATCAATTGACCAAGCAGTAATGTTTTATATTCTTTCGATCCTCTCGCATCCGAAATTGGAGAGATCTCCGATTTCGCAATTTCTATTGAATGATTTACTGTTGAAGAACTTAATTCCTTCCCTGATAAAAATTTAGAAGTTGATTTTAGAAACAGAGGGATTGGTGCGACTCCACCCGCCGATATTAAAGCCTCTTTTATCTTCCCATTTTGAACAGCGATTAAAATTGACGAGTTAACACTTGCAATGTCTAAATATGTTCGCCGCGAAACTTTTTCGTAATTAAACAAAAAATTCTTCCCGGGTATTGGAATAGATACTTGTTCGACCAACTCATTTTTCTTTTTGTTGAGTGTTTTATAACCCAAATAAAATTTATTTAACGGAACTACCCTTTTTTTATTTTTATCCTTTAGATGAACATTAGCGCTGAGAGCCAATAATATGTTTGTCATATCGCCAATGGGAGAAGCATTTACAATGTTACCTGCAATCGTAGCTCTATTCCTTATTGGCAATGAACCAAAAAGCCGTAAATGTTCTTTTAAAAACGGGAAATATTTCTGGATTATTTTTGATTCTAAAAATTCTTCAACTGTTACAGCACCGCCTATAAATATTTTATTCTGCTTTTTAGAAATCAATTTTAGTCCGGTATCATCGCTAACAAAATAGTTATCCTCTTCTAATAGAGACTCCCATTTCTGAACAAAAATGTCGGTTCCACCTGAAACAATGTTTAATTTGTTTCCCTTCTGTTTTAGTGAGGATCCAGTTTTATTTTGAAGTTGTTTCAATTTTTTTGGTAATTCTGAAAAATAAGGAGGAAGAATTTTTTTAGTGATCAGATGATTAACCGGATTATGATTCGTAGAATTACCGCCATCGAGATAATTAATTGTATTCTGAACAGCTCTTTTTATTCCAACATACCCGGTACACCGGCAAATATTGCCATCGAGCGAGGCAATTGCATCTTCAACATTATAGCTAATGTGATTAACAAAATAATTTGTTAAAGACACAATAAATCCGGGAGTACAAAAGCCACACTGAGTTCCACCTTCATCAATAAATTGAGATTGCAAGAAATTTAGCTCATTATTATTTAATCCTTCAATTGAAACTACATGTTTGCCGCTTACATCAGCTATTGGCATTAAACACGAATTGACCGTTTTAAATTTTACTTTACCTTTAATCAGCGAACCCAACATAACAGTACACGCCCCGCAATCACCTTCGCGGCATCCTTCTTTTGTGCCAGTCAATTTTTTATGATTTCTAAGAAAGTCTAATAATGTTATAGCGGGGTTAATCTGAACGGAGAGAAGTTCGTTATTACAATAAAATGAAATTAGTTTTTCCATGAGCGCACCATTGTACCAATAATAGTTTAGTACAACTTCTATGGTAAAACTAATCTATTTTTATCAAAGAGTGAATAGCTTAAACAGTCTCTTTTCTCGTTTTCAGAAACATCAGTCCGCCAAATAAAAACATAATGATTCCCCACCATACATTCGGATGAATTTCAGATAGAACAGTTTTGGTTTCCGGCGGATCTAATAACTGATAAACTCCGGTTAGAAAAATTATTCCTCCCATCGCAAGAAGTATTAATCCTACAAAGTACCAGATCGGTTTCATTTAATTTCTCCTTACCAGAATAATATATTTAATACAATGAGAACAACTACCGCAATTATTGCAACAAACTCCGGACGTTTTACAAAAGGCAGATGAGCATCATGTTTTTCTTCAGTTAATCCTTTTACAAGTCCAACAAGTTCTTCTTTCGGTTTCTTTTTTGTAAATAGGCTTATGACTATTGTGAGACCAAAGCAGATTAACCACGCCCACCATGCTCGCCAGAAATTTGCAGCCATATCACTTTGAACAGAAGACATGGTTATAATACTTTCGTTGAACCAATGAAACTTTACACCAAGCCACATTAAAAATGAAGAGAGCATTCCAGCTACCAATCCCCAGAATGCACCGTTTGGAGTAATCCACCAGATAAACATTCCAAGAAGCATTGTTGCAAACAGAGGTGCATTAACCCAGGAAAAAATTGCTTGCATATAATCCATTATGCTCGGAAAACTCTTTGCCCAGTATGCTGTGCCAAGGGAAATAATTACTCCCACAACTGTTGATACACGTCCCATCCATAACAAATGTGCATCCGATGCTTTCTTGTTCAAAACCGATTTATAAATATCGTAGGTCCATACAGTATTAAATGCGCTTATATTGCCGGCCTGACCAGCCATAAATCCGGCAAGAAGTGCTGTTACTCCAAGTCCTACTAATCCGCTCGGATAATATCTCGCAATTAATAACGGAAGAGCGGAATCGTAATTAACCTGTCCTCCATCTTCTAAAAGTTTGAATCCGCTATTGGGATCATTCGAAAGAGCGATAGCAATTAATCCGGCGAGAATAACAATGAAAGGCAAAGCCATTTTAAAGAACGAAGCAAGAAGCGGAGTCATCCGTGCAGCCCTTAAATCTTTGGCAGAGAATGCACGTTGAACAACAAGAAAATCTGTAGTCCAATAACCAAACGACAATACAAATCCCAGACCTAAAACAATTCCAGCCCAATGAATTAGCATTCCATTTTGAGTCGGATCGCCAGAAGTGGACCACAATGTGTTCATCGATTCAGGTAATCGATTTAATATTTGGCCGAGACTTCCGATTTCAATTATTCCTAAAATTGAAACGAGAAAAAGACCAAACCAGATAAGAAAGAACTGAATTATTTCTGTAAAGATTGCAGACATCAATCCGCTTAGAGTAACATAACCCATTACGGTTAATGCACTTGCCCACATGCTAATATTCCAATCCCATCCAAGAAATGTATGTAGAACCAGCGCCATTGCATAAAGGTTTATACCCGAAACAAGCAACGTCATAATTGCAAAAGCAATTCCATTAAGCACGCGTGTTTTTTCATCGAACCTTAGTTTTAGATAACCGGGAATGGATTTTATTTTACTACTATAATAGAAAGGCATCATATAGATGCCGAGGAAAACCATTGCAGGAATTGCACCGATCCAATAAAAGTGAGCAACATACATTCCGTACTTAAAAGTGTTGCCGGTCATACCAAGTAATTCGAGTGCGCCAAGGTTGGCAGATAAAAATGCTAATCCCGCAACCCAGGAAGAATTCTTTCTTCCGGCCAGAAAAAAATCTTCTTCACTTTTTGTAAATCTTTTTAAGTACCAGCCGATTCCAAGCACAAAAACAAAATAGATAAGTATAATTATCCAGTCTATAAATGTAAGTCCGATAGCTTGCATAGCAATGCCCTTTATAAATTATCGGAATAGATAGCTTTTTGATTTAAGATATTTACAGGTTGGTTTTCTTTAAATCTTTTTTTCGAATTATTTGAATTGAAGCTGAGCCGGACTTCGGGGAATAATCCTTCAGTTACAACCTTCAACTCAAAATTCAATTCGTCATTTTGCTGCGGCGAGAAATTATTGATTTGTTCTTTCGGTTCGAGTGTTATTTTTAACATTAGTTCTTGGAATAAAAATTTGAAATCGCTTCTTAGGACACGGGCAAGTTATAAAATCAAAAATTATTTTCCTAATACGTAAATCAAAATAAAAAAAAATTTTTTTCTTGCGTTAATCGAAAATAATATTACGGATCAATTTTCATTCACAACAACAAATTCTATTTTCCATTCATTTTTTTGATGAGGTTGTAGAATTCCGCATGCATTATTTTCTATCGCATTTGCAAGCGAGTCGCAACATGCATTTGTGGGTTCTAAAGCAACAGTAAAATGTTTTAACGAATTATTCTCTGGCCAACCGCCGTAACAGAGCCAGATTCCAAGATAAGGAATATTATTGCAATCGAAACTAATCAGAAACGATTCCCGGTTTTTTGTTTTATGAAGCGTAGCCCAACCCGGTTCTTTCAGTTTGGAAGAAAATAGTTTTACAGCTTTACCAATATTTCTATCCGGTATTCTTGAATAATCATTTTTTTCATCAATTAACGGCCACTCTAAAGAGTCGCCCTTTTTACCTAATGACGGATCGTTAGCCCAGTAAAGAAAAACTTTTTGAATTTCATCGGTAAGATAAATTTCATCTCCTTCTTCAACATTAAGAAGCGGATGTGCTGCCCAAACATATGGTAACGGTTCTTCTTCATTATTTTCAACAAGATAATCTATTACAAAACGGTTTTCTTCTAAATGAACTTTTTTAGAGAACGAGTAATCCCAGTTAACACCTTTGGCCGTTCTAATTAAAGTTTCATCTTCCGTAATTTGATAGCGCCATGGTTTAGACCATAACTGACCGTGATCCGGAAATGAAACTTGAGAACCGAGTTTAGATTGAATAGTACATGCTTCTACAGTCGGAAAACATTCATCAAAACCGCTTACATCATAATTCAGAAATGGGGCACCATGAAACGCTTTTTTATAGGTTTTATCTTTGTTCTGAGGTTCCAGCAGAAAATTTGTTCCTGTTTTTTTATTGATGAACTTAATCATCTTTCCGCCAATTTCAGGAAGGAATACAACTTTGATAAAATCGTTTTCGAGCGAAATGTGTTCTAAATTATTCTCTTCGTAAATTTTAAGCATAAATCCTCCGAACCGTTTAACAATAATTAATTGTTTGAGTGATTCATGTTTACCGAACAAAATATAATTAATTATTCAGCATTTATTTCATAATCTTTTGTTTGAACAAGTCCATAGCTCTCGTTATCACGAATCAGAATTGAAGGTTGTGGATATTTTTTACCGTTCAAGTTCACTATTATCATCGGCCAGTTTGAAGATTTGGTGAGTACTTCAAAACCATTTTCATTAACAATCATGGTCTCTTCAACTTTCGCCCCTGTTATAGTAGGGTTCCATGCAAATGGCTGGTTATTCCGTACCACTTCGTTGATACCGGGATAAATTACCCACTCGCGGTCATCATAACCAATTGCCCCGCCCTGATGATGAAGCATCCATTCGTTTTCATATCCAGCCGAAGCATACCACTCTTTCACCTTCTCGAATATTTCTGATGCGTTGATTCCGGGACGAGTAAATTCCTGATAATGTGCATTTATAATTGCGGTCTTTTCCAATTTAGTTTTCAAATCGGCTGGTAACGGACCAAAGTGAACAAATCTTGTTACAGCTATTGGCATTCCCCATTTTTCTGCACAGATGTTTATCATCGCATAATTTTTCAATACAGCTCCGCCCGGCAGCGCATGACGGTAATTATAAATACGTTTATCAACCGCGGTTAACAAAACAGTTGGAATAATTTGACGATCGCGTAGAGTGTTTGCAGTCAGAGTTTCAATTTCGAATTCATTCATTCCCGGTTTAATTTTCATACAAACTTCAGCTACTGCTTCGGTTGACATCCGTGCAACATATGCATAACGTATTACTTCGTAGTCATTAAAAGAATACCGCAATGGTTTGAATTTATCTGAAATGTTAACTGTGCCGGGGTAATTAATATCACTTCCGATCTTTCCAAACTGTTTTATTAAGTCCCCTCTTACATCTATTACGGAATTAGTTTCGTACCAATTAAACTTTATTAATTCGTAGCCGAGTTCTTCCAAAGATTCGTCCATCATTCTTTGAGCTTCGGCACCGTTACAAACGAGATATTTTTTACCATTCTTTAAAATTAACAGTGATGCTGCACCAACGTCTTTATTGAGAACTATTTGATTGTTTGACAGTCCAGCTGTTATCCAGTAAACATTTCGGACTTGGGTTAATAAAATTCCATCCAGTTTATTTTCTTTAAGAAATTTAATTACACGGTCAAGTTTTTCTTCAATTTCCCTTTTGTAATTGAAATCCCGTGCGGTTTTCAACACAATTATTTTTTGTTCGGATTTTTCAGGAACAGGTTTTGTACAATTAATGAATGAAGCGGTGATGAGCCCAAGTGTAATTATTGTAAATAATTTCATTGTAATCCTCATAAATCCTTAATTGTTAATTACTTTTTCAATTATTATCCGATGCTTTACAAAATAATTTCCCTCGCCAGGAATTTGAATAAGCAACTTTCCGTTCACTTCACGTGCGCCGGTGATTCTGTTTATCAAATTTTCGTTAATAACACCGAGCTGATATTCTTTTCCGGGTTTTACTTCCACATCCAAAAATAATTTATTATCGGCAAAACTTTGAGAAATTATTTTCAGCCCTTCGTTTATTGCGCCGATGGGTGTAACATCCTCCAGCAGATAGATTTCTACAGAGGGCTGGTATTTTACAACTACTTCATGCGAAGCGGTAATGGTGAATTCGGATTTTAATTGAACGGCTTGATAATGATCTATTACTCTGAAATCAATCGGTTTGCTATCAACAGTTACCGAATTAATTACGGTGCCGGTAAAAAGATCGGGCATAAACTCAAATTTTATTTCATCTCCATCTTTCTTTTCAATAATCAATTTCCACTCACCATTCTTTAATTTGTTAGTAAGATTAACAATAGAATTACGAATCTTAACATTTTTTACATCAATCCATTCCCACTGCATTGGAAGTTTTGGTGCGAATGTAATTTTATTTTCGAATGCGTTTACATCCAATCCGATCAATCCGTTCATCATCGGAAAAATATATCCGCTGGTACAAAAGCCCTGGTTATGATATGCTTCGCCAAGTTTTGTATTGATATCACCCGAAAAGACTTCCGGGAAAATACCAAGCCCGTAATCGAATGCATGCTGAAAAGTGTTGCGGAGAAGTGAATAAGCAGAAAGGTTAAAATGATATTTATACTGTGCTGCATTTGCGAAGAGCGAATTAAATCCCCAGACAGTTCCGTAATTATAATTTGTCGGTTCATACAAAGAGGATTTATTCGAAAGATTTCGGACACCCCAGTCGGTTACCAAATCGCTCTCGTTGAAATTTTTTACGGAGCGCTCACATCTTGCTTTATCCAATAAATCAAATATCATGATTGAAGTCGGAAAGATATTTTTATCTCGAACCTGTTTACCATCATCACTTGCACCAAAGCTGTAGTAACCAAGGTCTTCCATCCAGAAAATTTTCTCTAAAGATGAAATAGCTTTAGGCAATAAAGCGGCTGATGCTTTTTCAATCTCTTTATCACCTACATATTTTGCCATAAGATTAACTTCGTTAATTCCCTGAGTAAACAATCCCTGAGTGTACATATCGTTGTTAATTCTAACAAGCGCTCCAAATTCAAGAACACCGAGTCCGGCCCCTTTTAAATCCATTAACCCGTCTCCGTTGCTATCTTTACTTAAACACCATTTGTAAGCTTGAACAATCGACTTCCAGCTTTTTTTAATGAAGTCAATATCACCGGTTTTTCTGAAATAATTTCCAATAGCAACCAGATACCATGGGGTTGTATCTGCGTGATTATAACCGTAATGATAATCGTTCCACCAATCGATAAGTCCGTCACTCTGCGAAAGTTCATGAGCCATTTTTCCAACTTCGATTGGTTTTTCATTTTTCGATTTTTTTCTGATCGGGAAATTTTCCTGGCGCTGCCACTTTTGAGTTAACTGTAATGCATCTTTAACCGTTTGATAATCACCATAACTATTAATTGCCAGCGAATTTATAAACGCATCACCGCCGAAATACCATGAAAATCCGGGTCTGCCTCCGCCACCACTAAGTCCATAACCGGCAACTAAACCTTTTCCGAGTGATGAATTATCAACCATTAGATTTCTTAAAGCAACTTTACCAAATTCAAATGCAAGGTTGAATTTTTTATCGGGCGTTACAACTTGAACAGTTGATTCGCGAAGGTTTTTGTAATAAGAAAAAGTTTCGTTGTAATATTTTTCTATGTTCGAAGTTAAATCCTGATAAAGTGCCTTAACAGAATCATATTTTGTATTAACAGGACTTCCGGCAATAACAATAGGATAAAAATTTTTGTTTGCAGTGTTTGGTTCAATCGTAAATTTGAATTGAATTGGGTTATCCGCAAACATATGGGCGGGTGGAGCTGCCATTTGCTGCGCCGAAGGAGAACCGCATAAAAATATTCCTCTCCATTTAGCTTCGGATATTACATAAGCTTTAACACCATCGTCCCAATAACTAAATTGTCCGCCAATTCCAGCGGGCCATTGCGGCTGCATAACGGGCATGAAACCGGGAACGATTGTAAGCGGACTGGTTGTGTATACATCAAGAAGAATTACTGCTGCTGGTTTATTGTACGGAATAAAAATTATTTCTTTTACTGTGAAAGATTCGTAAACAAAAGTAATAATAGTAGCCTCGGGTGTTACCGAAATTTCCTTTACGATATCCTTCGATTGAATTGGTTGAGTGGTGGAGCCGATAAAGAATTGCAGATCGAAGTTACGCAGTACTTTCCATGGCCAGATCCACATTTCGAATGATCCGTTTTCAAAACCCATGAGAGCAGATTTAGTTCCGATTTTATCCATGTACTGATGCGGCTGCGCGGTACGTGTGAGCGTTAAATCGTTTTGTATCAAATCAAATTTAGGAGTTTGGGAATAGATTATAAGCGTTGGTAACACACAGACCAAGAAACAAATTTTTAGATACTTAACCATTATTTGCTTCCTTCTATATCTTTTAAATCACTTCTGTCAGTTTCTGGATTTTCGTTTTCTTTATTAGGAATTTTTCTTGCTAACTCACTCCACTTTTCACCCCATGAACTTGAAGCAAGCATTAATCCTAAAAGACTATTTGGTGAAACTTGATTAATATTTGGGTTAATAAGCTGACTCCTAGTTTGAATAAGTTGATTAGTAAGAATTTTTTCAATCTTAGTGCTTTGGTTTCTGGACAATGATAATAATTCATTTAATACTTCGATTTCACTACGTTTAGGTTTTTGTTCAGAGGATAATTTGGATTTTACCTCTATAAATATGTTATCTAGATCTGGCCAAAACTTTTCAAATATTTCTTCCAAGTTTTGGTCCTTCAATGATTTTTCATTGTTTTTACCTAATATTTCATTAATCGTTTTCAATAACTTAAAAATATCCTCTTTAGTTGACTTGGTATGTTGAAATTGAGCTAATGGATATTCAATGTCCGTAGGCTCTAGTTCGTATAGCAAAGTACATACATGAGCTTCTTTTGTTTTTGATAAAGCTCCTGCTTCAAACAAAATCCATTTTTCATTTAAGTTTTCTCTTGTTAAACAAATTATTCCAACCCGGGACTTTTCCAATTTTTCTGAGATTTCGATGTTCCACCTAGATCCTTTAGTTATGTCAACAGACAACCAAGGCTCTAATGATTGTAATACATTTTCTAGCCAGTTTTTTAAGTTCTCCGCAATAAATTTACTAGCTTCTCCAGACCAACTAATAAATACTTGCATGTTACCTCCTTTAATATATGCCGCTCCTAACGGGGCTTAGCTTCCATTTATTATGCTATTTATTAAAATATCCCTCCTACGGAGCTTACTTATATATTGTCCCGATAGGATAATTTAATCAGTTTATTTTTCTATTTATGGATTATTTAACTCGGATTAAAATGAACAATTCAAAATTGTCAAAAGCGCCGTAGGCGCGAAACATTTGTATAACAAAAAAACTCCAAACAAAACCGAACCCCGTAGGGGTGATATATAATTTACTCTGTTGACCTAAACAAATATTTTTCATCGTAATTAACTTCATACCTCTTAAGCATATCAATATACTCTTCTCTGAATGACTTTTTATGATGATGCTGCTCTTGGTTCATTATATATTTTATAACTTTATCTCGTTGAGATTTAGCATACGAAAAAGCTCCATAACCTTCCTGCCAATTAAATTTCCCTCGTACAAGTCTATTTTCATTTATCCATCTGCTGGAGTTTGCTTTTATATCCCGCACAAGATCAGATAATTTCATATCGGGGTTCATGCTTATAAAAATATGAAGATGATCCGGCATACCACCGATTGCCAACAGCTTTTGATTCTTATTAGTAATTATTCCTGATATATACTTGTATAAGTCATCCCGGAAACGAGGAATTATCAGGTTTTCTCTACCTTTAACTACTATCACAACATGTATATAAAGTTGTGTATATGTGTTTGCCATGCTAGCCCCCTGACTAATATGTCGCTCCTACGGAGCTTTGATTTCTTTTATTATGCTACTTACTAATATGCCGCTCCTAACGGAGCTTTGATTTCTTTTATTTTGCTTCTTGCACACAGATTGAACAGATAGAGCTGATTAAAACTGATCTGTTCAAATCTGTTTCATCAGTTAAATCTGTGTGCTATTCATATTTATACTTTTCAATCAGTACTCTTGCCATTATTGAATCCCAAATGTAATTAGGCGGAGAGTTCAGTACTTCATTATCGGGACTATACGACTCCCAGAAGTTATGATTTTTTTTCAACTGTGTTATAACCGCAAGCATCATTTTATCCGCAAGCTGATTTGCAATCTCATTATATCCATACTTTTTCAATCCATCAAGAACCATGTAATTCCAAAGTAGCCAGACCGGACCATTCCACTTGCAGCAGTAATCAACATAGGGAGTATACCATTCATCATCTGCCGCCAGTGTTGGAACGCCATACCTTCGCCAGAATTTTTCAGGATCTAATAATTTCTTAATCAATTTTTCTGCTCGTTCTCTGGGTGCTACTTCTGCCCACAATGCAAGAAATCCAATTATCTCTTCACGTTTTAAATCTCGCGTCATAAACTTAAAACTGTGATCCTCTTTATTAACCGAAAAATAAAATTGTTTTTCACCATCCCACATTCTTTCATTTACCAGTTTAGCGGTTTCATCTGCTTTCTTTTTCCACTCAATAGATTCTTTGTTTAATCCAAGTTCATTTGCAATTTGAGAAAGTGAGTGCATCTCTTTAATTACCATCAATGTAAGATCGAGGCATTCCAGTTCATCCGAGATATCTTCCTTATCAACATCAAGATATCGTTCGGCGCTAACTTGAAATACTGCATTATACCAGTCGCGGACGTTCTCAATTATTCCGTAAGGTCCCCACTCAAATGTTCCGTCCTTGTCAAGGTCGCGGTTTTCAATCAGCCAGTTTATGTACTTTACACCACTTTTATAAGCGTCTTCAAGAAATTTTTTGTCCTTACTTACTTTATAAACTTCCCAATTAATCCAGCTGAAGAACGGAGCAGATGTGGTTGACATATCACGATTTAATACTTTACTGAAATGCGGATAATCCTGTAAACCGCGAGGACCGTGACGATATGCGATCAAACCATCATCGCGCTGTTGTTCCATATAAACATATTGAGAACCTTGTGCTGATTGAGGATCTAAATACGTATAAGCAAGCATACTTAACGATTCGTGCAACACCTGATGACCGTGACCCCATCCCCACAACGGCTGGCGCGAGAAAACATAGAAGTTGTAATTGGTTTTTTCCGTCGGAGGATAGAAACTTCCCCGCGCTAAGTTAAAAGAACTTAAGTAAACCAGTTTTTCATCTTCGGAGTGAAATTTTATTCGTGGTATTGCAGAAAAGAGTTTAACATTCTCATCAACATATTTTTGAAGTGATTCCGTTTTAAGTTTTTCAACTTCTTCTGCTAATTTATCAATACTTTCGTTCTGGTCCTGCCATCCGCGGAAATACCTTACATTTATTTCTTCGCCAGGCTTAAGCGAAAACTTTCCGTGCAAAGAAACAAAATTTACATATCCTTCCTTTTTATGATTTAATGAATCGTTCCTGTTCATTGCATAAAAATCAGTTTTAATTGTTATGTAAAAATTTTCCATTCCACCGTTATAACCGCCATAGGAATATGGAATAAAGCTCGCAGCAAAATAATCACGTGTATCGGTTGGATAAGGTGCATTTTTATAAAGCGAACTAATCAGCCGGTACTTTGATTCGTAATGGTTTGTAATGTAAGCATTATATTTTTCATCATAACTTTTTATTAGCAATGAGTCGTTCCCGAGTTCAAGGAGAGGATATATCTCGATGTTGTGAGGAATTTTATCTGTGTTCTTAATATGAAGATTAACAAGCGCAATCGAAGAGCTATAAACAAAGAATGTTTCCTGAACTTTAATACCACGAAATGGTGAATACTCAATAATGGCCATATCCGGGAAAGAAGAAGTAACTACGGGCTTTTGATAATACTCACCGGTGTTCATAACTACAACCTGGTCGACTTTCCAGATGCAATAAAACTTTCCCGCCTGGTCTCCTGAATATGTTATTGGAGAGCAATCGGAGTAATAATCCATCTTATAACCTTTGTCGCCGTATAATCTCGATCGTTCCATCGCAGCAGTATAAGTTGTATAGAGCGGATCATTTTGTTTTGCTGTAAATGTTAAATAACTATCGGATACTTTTAAGTGCTGCGCTAATACAACATTTGCAAGCGCTATTAGCAAAATAATTTTTCTCATAACTTCCTCACCTAATGGAACGCTGATGACAAGGATTAAGCGGATTTACGCAGATATAAATTCTGAGTTTATTCAACCAATAAATTTATATCTAACAGATCAGCATTTTTTGATGATGAACCAACCGTTAGCGTATGATTTCCTTTTTCAACTATAAATCCTTTTCCTTCTACATATTTACTCAACATCTCCGGGGTTATCTCAAATGCTACTGTTCTTATTTCTCCGGGTTTCAAAAATATTTTTTCGAATCCTTTCAATGTTTTAATCGCTTCATTCTCTTTAAGACCTTTTCCTTTAACATATAACTGAACAACTTCTGCCCCACTCATTCTTCCAGTATTTTCGATATCAACATAAAGTTTAGCAGAACCATTGCTGTTTATCTTTTCCTTATCCAATCGTATGTTGGAATACTTAAATGTTGTGTAACTCAAACCATATCCAAAAGGATATAACACATCTCCATCAAAATATCTGTAAGTTCTGCCTTTCATATCGTAGTTTCTAAAATCCGGAAGTTGATGAACCGATTTATAGAATGTAACAGGTAATTTTCCGGAAGGATTATAATCTCCGAACAGAACATCAGCTAATGCATCACCCGCAGCTTGGCCGCCATACCATGTTTCAACAATAGCCGGAATATTTTCTGATTCCCAATTGATACTTAATGCACTTCCATTAAGCAGGACAAGCACAATCGGTTTTCCAAGCCGGGCAATTTTCTTTATTAGGTTTTGTTGAGTTTCAGGAAGATCAAGCGAGGTTCTATCTCCACCTGAAAAACCGTTTACGTTTAATTCCAATTCTTCACCTTCAAGTCTGGGAGAGATTCCCATACACATTATTACAACATCA
>JAGXSM010000126.1 GCA_018333725.1 Melioribacter sp.
AATGTTTTTTGACAATCTTAAAACCAAGTAAAGGGTATTCAACAAAATCATTAGTTGGTTGTGATTTGCTTTCAAAATGTTTTTTGACAATCTTAAAACCAAGAACTAAACATTCCTTTTATAGTCTTTTTTAGTTGTGATTTGCTTTCAAAATGTTTTTTGACAATCTTAAAACCAAGTCCTTCCAGTTTAGTATTGTTATTATTCGGTTGTGATTTGCTTTCAAAATGTTTTTTGACAATCTTAAAACCAAGCTTATAAAAAAAGAATGAGTGGGAAAAAAGTTGTGATTTGCTTTCAAAATGTTTTTTGACAATCTTAAAACCAAGCAGAGGTAGTATTTTTGTCTCTCGATTCCGTTGTGATTTGCTTTCAAAATGTTTTTTGACAATCTTAAAACCAAGTACTTGAGCGAGTGCAGCGCGTATTACCCGTTGTGATTTGCTTTCAAAATGTTTTTTGACAATCTTAAAACCAAGATAATCAATTTGCGCAGGATTAACGTTGAAGTTGTGATTTGCTTTCAAAATGTTTTTTGACAATCTTAAAACCAAGTTACATCATTCACTCTTCACCTCCGAATAAGTTGTGATTTGCTTTCAAAATGTTTTTTGACAATCTTAAAACCAAGTAAGATTTTCTCCAATTTGTTAATTATAGTTGTGATTTGCTTTCAAAATGTTTTTTGACAATCTTAAAACCAAGTTCTCGAAGACTTTCCTCTTTTTTGCCATAGTTGTGATTTGCTTTCAAAATGTTTTTTGACAATCTTAAAACCAAGTTGATGCCGCAGTTTCTCTTGCCCTCGGAAGTTGTGATTTGCTTTCAAAATGTTTTTTGACAATCTTAAAACCAAGACGCCTTCTATGGATAGATGAACGTGCGAAGTTGTGATTTGCTTTCAAAATGTTTTTTGACAATCTTAAAACCAAGACTATAATCGAGGTATAAAAATGAGACAAGTTGTGATTTGCTTTCAAAATGTTTTTTGACAATCTTAAAACCAAGTTGCACGTGCTCTTAAAGTAGTCCCTTCCAGTTGTGATTTGCTTTCAAAATGTTTTTTGACAATCTTAAAACCAAGCCAACGCCTCAGCATGTTTACGGCGACCATGTTGTGATTTGCTTTCAAAATGTTTTTTGACAATCTTAAAACCAAGAATTACTTCGTTAATTAATTTTTCGTCCAGTTGTGATTTGCTTTCAAAATGTTTTTTGACAATCTTAAAACCAAGGTAACAGAATCTGATGTTGCAGCTGCAGCGTTGTGATTTGCTTTCAAAATGTTTTTTGACAATCTTAAAACCAAGGATGGTTTTGTTAGGCATTGTCTTTCCCCGTTGTGATTTGCTTTCAAAATGTTTTTTGACAATCTTAAAACCAAGGAGAACCACGAGGAGGGCGCCATTGGACGGGTTGTGATTTGCTTTCAAAATGTTTTTTGACAATCTTAAAACCAAGAAAATGGCGCATTATGTAAAGCCGGTATAAGTTGTGATTTGCTTTCAAAATGTTTTTTGACAATCTTAAAACCAAGGATGCTCAAATTGATTTTGTCTGGCGGATGGTTGTGATTTGCTTTCAAAATGTTTTTTGACAATCTTAAAACCAAGTATCAACTTTACAAGCATCTTGAATATTCTGTTGTGATTTGCTTTCAAAATGTTTTTTGACAATCTTAAAACCAAGGATTTCAACCGCTCTATCGGACAACTGCCAGTTGTGATTTGCTTTCAAAATGTTTTTTGACAATCTTAAAACCAAGCTGGCGCTGGGTTTCCTTTGCTCGTTTTAGTTGTGATTTGCTTTCAAAATGTTTTTTGACAATCTTAAAACCAAGAGATCGGGAGAAGGGTTTACAGAATTTTAGTTGTGATTTGCTTTCAAAATGTTTTTTGACAATCTTAAAACCAAGTTTTTCTTGATTTTTGTCCTTCGTTTTCGGTTGTGATTTGCTTTCAAAATGTTTTTTGACAATCTTAAAACCAAGGATTTCAAGGATTGTTCGGAAGCTATTAAGTTGTGATTTGCTTTCAAAATGTTTTTTGACAATCTTAAAACCAAGGTAGGGCGGTTTAGATTGTTAAAATAAAACAACTTACAGGAGTTTTAGGATTGAAAAAATGGGAGGGGTTTTGAACTCCTCCTAAATCCTCCTCTTAAAAAGAGGAGGACTTTTAAAATAATTCGAGCTGATGGGGTTCTATGAACCCGTCCTCCTTCTTTTTACCGTAAAATATTTCCATCATACCGAATTGTTTATCCGTTATTGTAAGAATTCCAACGTGCCCTTTTTCCGGCAGTAATTCTTTTACGCGCTTTACGTGAACATTTTTGTTTTCGCGGCTGGAGCAATGGCGCACATAAATAGAAAACTGGAACATAGAAAAGCCGTCCTTAAGCAGTTCTCTTCTAAAGCGCGTGTATGCTTTTTTCTCCTTCGGCGTTTCCGTCGGAAGGTCGAACAATACAAGGATCCACATTATTCTATACTCGTTAAATCTCATTGATTTAGAAAAGCATTTTCGTTTCTATACTTTATTTATTAACACCTCGATTAATCGAGGTGGGCTAAGACAAAAGGCAAAACCGATATTAACTGTTTTAACAGTTTACATTAGTCAGCAATATATCTCATACCATAAACACTGATAAACATTTCATATTCCTCGAGGAAACTCCTGGTTCTATGATGTTCTTCTTGCCCTTCAATATATTTTACAACTTTATCAAGAACCGATTCCGATACTGATAATGCTGCATAACCCCTCCCCCAATTGAATTTAATTTCAAGGTGTTTATTGTTGTTTATCCAGTGAGATGAACTTCCTTTTAGTAAATGCATTGTCTCTTCAATTGATAGGTTTGTAGGCAAATCGATTATAGCATGAACATGTTCGCAGTTGACGTAGTTCTTTTTCATATATATTTTTTTTGATACCGAATATTCATATAGATAATCCGATACTTCTTTTTTTAACTCTTTCGTGGTAATAAGTGGTTCCCTGTTAAGTGTTCCCCAGATTAGATGAAGCCAGCATTTTGAATAAGAGTGCAGGGACATGGCCACCTCCTTTTTTAAACCGTTAAAACGGTTAGTAAACTTATTTATTTACTTGTCTTCACCGGAATAAATTCCTGTGTAAATATATTAAGGATTATAGCATTGTATTTATTTAACAATGTTCAATAAAACCTGATACATATCTGACCGATACAATGGTTTATGCTATTTCAGGGTAAATTATTTTACGTGCAGTCCCTTCAAAACATTTTACAAGCGATGCGGTTGTTCTTTGCATTCCGACCATAAGAGGACTTCTTTCGCCGTCAATAATTATTTCTTCAGTACCGATTGATAATAACTGCTTTTTAATTGATGGAGTTAATTCATAGAAATCTTCGCCGTTTTTTACCATTTCGAAAACAATCCTGTCAACAAATGGTCTGTAAGGTTCCATAATATCGTCCGCAAGACAGTATGCATTGTATTTGTTTGCGTGATGTATTCCGAGAGTAGGAAGTAAACCGGAACCTACAAGTCCGCGTGCTGTTATTGCTCTTAGTATTGCATAGCCGTAGTTGAATAAATTGTTCGGCGGTTCACCGTTCCTATCTCGTATAAATCCCTCGATCATGGGAAAGAAGTTCTTCCAGTAATATGCTGCAGCGCGACCTTCGTAATTATCCGGGTCTCCGCTGCGTACTTTCTTTGCCCAGGTAAGCATGTTGTTAATCGGTACTTTTCTTTCTCTAAGATTAATCGCTTGATTCCTGATCTTGGCGGTAATTGTCTGCTGCCATAATTGTTTTTTCAGCGGCTCGGAAGAATCTATCTGCGACCTGAACTTTTCATTCTGTTCCGTATTGCCGGCAAGCGGTAAAAACAGACCGTTCGGCATATGAGTGATTGAACATGTAACAACCGCGGCGTTATTGTCTAATAGAGAAGATAAAGCCCCATGTGTTATTGTTAGCTGTAGGTTATCTAATATTACTATTCCAATGTCCTCGATAGGTATTGTATTTGAGACATCCTTAGTAATTGTCTTGCGTTTTTCCAGCCATCCTTCTTTTTTTTCTGAGACTAAGTTGGTTTCATGTTCTATATTGTTTGAATCTTTCTCAAGTTCTTCATCTTTTTCTTTGCTTTTTACAATAAGCTGCTCATTCTTTTTTGAAAGATATGCCGGATTCCCAAAGTATAACGTTCGTTTAATCATTCTAAAATAATCTCTCCGTCAAGTTTTATTTCAAAATCCCTTTCTTCAATTAGGCACTTGAAATTGTTTGCGACAAGTTTGAGCCGAGGTTGGTATTTCTTAATATCAATCTGTGTTTCACCAACGCCGAGTTCTAAGTCTTGTCTAGCTTCTGCATGATATTGCATATAAACATAAGGAGACGGAGCTTCGTTAAATTTGTATATTCTATAAAGTCGTTTTAATAGCTCTTTTTTGTTTAATTCTTTTATTTCATCAGGACTATTTGAATATACTAATACATGAGTACCTGTAGTTATAACATTAATAAGGGGGATAACGATTTTATTTTTTCCCCTACCAACTTCGCAATGCTGATAATCGGGAACATTTTTAATGTCGTTTATTTTGTTCAATTTATATTGGGCAAGTTCATATAACCCTATTAACCTAAAAGCCCTTTCCATTTTATTGTTAACTGTTCCTTCATAAAAAAGGCAAACAGACATTTCTTCATTCTTAGCATAGACTACTTGTTTATGCTCATGTTTAGATTGCATAATGTGTTGTTTTATTTCAAGAGCTTTTTCTTTTGTTAAATAACCTCTGCCAGCCGCTACCCTACATCTAACATGTCTTATGGGGTGCAATATGTTTCCATATTTATCTTCCTTTTTAGGGATGCCATTTTTATCAATCATCCAGATATCTTCAGCAATTGCCTCTTTGAAGGATTTACCGCGATCGATTCTTTGTTGAATCGTATTTATTATTATTTCACGAATTGTTTTATCTACTATTTTTCTGCAATCATCGATTGATGTAAAATCTTTTAAAAGAATTCTTTTTACAAAGATCAACTTGTAGCTACCATCTTTATCTTTTTTATAAACGGGTTTGCTATTTTCCAGAATAGGTTTTCCGTTATTGTCCAACTCTAATTCTTTAATTGCTCCAAGCAACGACTCCTCGTGTAGCTGTCCCCTAATGCTATCACCTTTAGCGATAATTGGAATCTTTTTCCCTTGTTCGTCAAGTTTGAAAACCCATTTGCCATCGGGTAGCTTTTCTTTTACATACTGTATTCTTCCGCGTTTTCTTACATATTTTACAGTAGGTACCAAAGTCCTATCCTTATTTATGTAATTAATTAATGTTTCTTCTTCGATATTTTTTATGCATTGAGGTTTATAGTTTTTCCAATCCGGAGGCAACGAATGAAAACGAATATTTTTTTCCACGGCTTCAAAGTGTGCTTTGAGTAATTTATCTCTACTTACTGCCGTTGGAATTAGAGTTAATATAGCAGCGTCAACAGCGTGATGAGTATGTTTTGAACGATCCTTTTCGAATCCTACATTATATATTTTCCGAAATTCCGCCGTTATTATTCCTTTTTGTACTTCTACCTTATTGAATACAGTCTTTAAGTAAGGCAATGCATACTTTGTTATTGTTTGCGTATCTCGTAATTGGCTGTTTCGCCAGCCGGATTTGAACTCTTTTGTTGTAAATGTTTCGTATTTCTTTCTCCAATAGTCAAGATGGAATGAAAAATAGTGTCTATTCTGGATGCAGGTATCCTTCCACTCTTTGTTTTGAGCCGATTTTGATTTAGCTTTCCAATTTTCAATATCTTTTTCAAATTGTTTTATCTTTTGTTCAATAAAGTTTAAGCGCGGTTTAATAGCAGTATATATTTCTTTTCCAATAGTCGCGTCGCTTTCGTAATTGGGAAGTTCGGTTGGAATCCGTTTCTGTTTTATTTCCCGGTTATACTTTGAATCGGCTATTGTTATGTTTTTTAATTCGTTGTCAAATGATAAATCTGCCGGAATGGTATGTTCAAAATCGAATTTTGTCCCGTCAAAAAGTTCAGTGCAGTTAATAACTTTTCCCGTGTAAATGCATTGTCTATCCTGCTCTATCCATAAACGGTATTTATCTATTATGTCGTCTTTGCCGGTGTCAATGTTTAATCCGTGTTTTTCAACTATCTCCCTAGTTGCATCGGCATATTCCTTGTTTTGTTTTTCCCTTTCCTTTTGCCATCGATCTATTGCTTTTCTTCTATTTGCATCGTTTAGTTCGCGGGCAATTTCAATTACAATGCGCGTGTTCTCATCTATTTTCTCTTGATCCAATAAACAATTAATAAATCTTTTCAAATGATGAAGAGTTTTCATTGCCATTGGATTTTTAAATCCACGGCTTATGGGCATTGGGTCACCCAAATATTTTTTCCCTTCTCTCTCTTTTGCTGGTGGATAAATCTCGGTTTCGGAAGGATGATATAGATATTTTAGATTTTCATCTTTTGCATTCCATTCGTTTTTAAAGTACGTCTTTATTCGTTCATCAAGACGGGGCACTTTATTAAATAATAGTCCTTTTTCTACATTGACCGGTGTTTGAAGATATGCTTGATATAATTCTTGTACAAGCAACCGATATTTATTTTTTGTTTCTTCATTCTTTTCATTCCAGGTTTTAGTTCCAAAATTATTAAGGAGTTCATTTTCAATATCATCATAATCTTTTGGCCGAAGAAAATATTCAGGATACCGCGCATACCTTTCGTGTGCCTCTAAATTGAGATGTCTGGTTATCAAACTGTTTGCTGTTCCTATAAGATCTTTTTCTTCCTTTTGTAACTTAATTTGAAGTCGTATGCCCTCAATTATTCTATTTTTTTCTGTCGCGGAGGGTTCTTTTCCTAAAACCTTTTTAAGATTGGCAAGATATACTGCATCGGAATAAATGAATCCTTTGCGTAAATAAGGAAGTATTTTCTTGATAGCGCTAATGCTTAGACTGGCATAACCTTGTTGGGGTTTAATCTTACAGAACTTGTCTGCATTTTCATTATCAAGTTTAAGTTGCACTTTTGCAAACTCAGTAAGCTTTTCTTTGCTATCAAAAGAAAAAAGGACATGCCATATATCCTCATAGTCATAATAATCTTTCTTTTTGCTTCTTCTTTCGTTTGCTGTATGAGGTATTCTTATATCTTCAAGCTCACCAAATATTTCTTTTATAGACGCGCTTATTGGACAACCTGATATAGAGGTGTTATCCTTATAATTAAATACATATAGATTTTTTTTCGGATCAAGCAATTTCCATATATCATTAAATTCAAAATGAGCTTTGCTTTTCCTGAAAAACTTTTTCTCATATATGTCTATTCTTTGTTCTTCTGATAGAGGTTCAAAAGAACTTTCAATTTCCGAAGCGCTTTTTATTTTTATATTATTTATGAAACACCATGCTCTATATTCTTCATATAAAGGGTGGCTTATTGGGCAGCGAGGTTTGCCAATTGTAAGTTTCTTACCGTTAGCTTTATTAATATATTCGTATCGTTCGTATGTACAGATACCAACATTTCCTTTTTGGGTTCTTAAAGGTCTTTGCCAGATAATCGCTTTATAAAGTCTCTTAAATAATTCACTACTTTCGTCTATTCCTTGAGCCGAACAGATTATTTTCAATTCAGTTTCAAAATCGGTTCTTAGATTGTATCGTTTTCTTATCCTTTTACCATTATTCTTTAAATCAAAATAGAGCGCCCCACCGAGCGTTGTATTTTTTTCTTCCATTATTTTATGTATTTCATTCACACCCTTAGTGCTCGTTTTTTCGCTGCCCTCCATTATAAGCTTTGCTTCTTCTTCGTCTCTCCCTTTGAAGCCTCGTCTTTGTACTAAGTGGTAAAATGCTCTTCCAAGAATTAGCGGATTATCAATTTTCTTTTCAGCAACAACTTTTCGTAAATGGTATGGATTCTCAAAATCTATTTTCCCATCGGAATCAAAATCTAGTTTTAACCAATTAATAAATTCTTTTCGTTGTGGATAAATTCGCCCATTTTCATTTTTGTACTTTCGCCAACCATTAAGTTCATCAATTGTAAGCGGGCACATCTTCGGATTGTTTTCAATTAGACATTTCAACATTTCCCATTTACGATATTTTTTAGCCTGATAATTTCTTCTTTTACATCTGCTTTCTGTACGTTTTTTAACTAAGGGTACTTCATTTCCTTTTTCTTCTCCAACACCCTTTTCAAAAGTTAAAACTCCCTTATCAATTATTTGGTTTTCATTCTCATCAATATCTCTAATTGCCCATCCAATTGAATTTGTGCCAAGGTCTAAACCAAGTATTTTTTGCATAACATTACCCTTATAGTTTGTAATGAATATTTTCTTGCAAGTTATTATTCAAATTATTATGTTGCAATTGAAAGCTTATCACAATAAGGCTATAAGCCGTAGAATTATCTTAAGCTCTGCGTACTCCGTGGAGCTTTTTTATGTCCGTTGTGAAAACATTTACAGTAGTCCCGATGTAAACCATCGGGATTGCTGTTTTAAAATGTCATCAAGATTTATCAAGCCTTCATTGCAATATTTCATATTATTAACGGGAAAAGGAAAGAGAACAATAAAAGCAGAAACTACTTGTTCAATCTTGCTTATTTAGATTTAAATAGCAACTTCATTTTTTAAAGATTTTATTGCTGTTCACCGATAACCCATTAACCGAAAAACCGGCAACCTTCAACCAGTTCACCAATAATCCTACCGCATAATCATGTGGGTCGGTGCATTTTTTCATCTCCTTTTTCAAAAAAACCACACATCTGTGCTGTTGAGAAACCGTTTTGCAATTCATATTTAGAACTCAGAATCAATACAAAATAAGTTTGGCTGGATTGTGAGGGGAAATCCAGCAATTGAAAACAAAAACCTAACAATAAATTGGAGGGGCAAATGGAAGAAAGATTAAATCAAAATCCACTTTCGGAATTGATTCCAGATGATGTTTACTCTCTCTTAACAAGCCGCGGACTAATAGATGAAAAGTCTGTCCGCGATTATATAATAAGAAAGAAATTTAAAACTCTTCGCTCCAGCAAAGTTAGTGCAAGCGATGCAATTGAACGATTGAGAGAAGAGTATCCTTATCTTCAGTTCGATACCATTAGAAAAATCGTTTATCAGCCCAAAAGTTAACCCCACATAGATACTCCTCTTAGAAAAGCAAGGCCGGGCAATCAATATATTACCCGGCTTTTTTTTGCAATTGAATGTTTTTATAAGACAAAATCATCTCCATTTTTCTTAAATTTGCGGCAACATTTTTTTGATAAGTTTACTTTATTTCAAAAATTTGTTTGAATGAACAAATCTTTCGCGTAAATTCAACGCTGAATTAAAAACCGGATGCGGTTCACAATAAATTCTCAAATTAAGTAGGGAGTCTTTATGCAAAGCAGTCTTTTTTGGTTTGTTCCTATTGCATCTGCTACCGCCTTAGTATTTGCATATCTTTTCTACCGTCAAATGATGAAACAAAGCGAAGGTACTGAAAGGATGGCAACTATTGCTCTTTATGTTCGTAAAGGCGCAATGGCTTATCTTAAACAACAATATAAAATTGTTGGATTATTCTTCGTTGGACTTACATTAATTTTCGCATTTCTTGCTTATGTGTTAAATGTTCAAAATCCATGGGTCCCTTTTGCATTTATTACGGGTGGATTCTTTTCCGGTTTAGCCGGATTTTTTGGAATGAAGACAGCAACCCAGGCATCTGCAAGAACCGCTAATGCTGCACGCGAATCTCTAAATGCCGGTTTGAAAGTTGCATTTAGAAGCGGTGCTGTTATGGGATTGGTTGTTGTAGGACTTGGTTTATTAGATATATCAATCTGGTTTTTAATCCTTAATCATTTTTATCCAGCCGAATTAAATGATGGACATAATCTTGTTATAATTACAACTACAATGTTAACATTCGGTATGGGTGCATCTACACAAGCTCTGTTTGCACGTGTTGGAGGTGGAATTTTTACGAAAGCTGCCGATGTTGGTGCAGACCTCGTTGGTAAAGTTGAAGCCGGTATTCCGGAAGATGATCCGCGTAACCCGGCTACAATTGCAGATAACGTTGGCGATAATGTTGGTGATGTTGCCGGAATGGGTGCCGATCTTTATGAATCTTATTGCGGATCAATTTTAGCTACGGCAGCACTTGGTTCAGCTGCATTTCTGGGAAACCCCGAATTACAATTTAAGTCGGTTTTAGCTCCTATGCTGATTGCCGCAATCGGAATTCTACTCTCGATTGTTGGAATCTATTCTGTTAGAACCAAGGAAGATGCAAAACTTGGGGATTTACTTAAGTCGTTAAATCGCGGTATTAATTTTAGTTCAATTCTGATTGTAATCTTTTCCTATATAATAGTTAAGATGCTCGGTTTTGATAATGCTACAGGAATATGGGGTTCTATTGTTACCGGACTTGTTTCCGGAATAATAATTGGCAAAGCAACTGAATATTTTACAGCGTATGAATACAAACCGACAAAATTTGTAGCAGAAAATGCAAAGACAGGACCCGCTACTGTAATTATTTCGGGATTGGGTGTTGGAATGATGTCTACCGCAATTCCTGTATTGGCAGTTTGTGTTGCAATTATATTGGCATATTTATTTGCCTCGGGGTTTAATTTTGCAAATATAAATATGGGATTGTATGGAATTGGTATTGCCGCAGTTGGAATGCTTTCTACACTTGGAATTACATTAGCAACAGATGCATATGGACCAATTGCAGATAACGCCGGCGGAAATGCAGAAATGAGCGGTCTTGGTAAAGAAGTTAGACAGAAAACAGATGCATTGGATTCACTCGGCAATACAACCGCTGCAACAGGTAAAGGATTTGCTATCGGTTCTGCTGCATTAACAGCGCTTGCTCTTCTTGCTTCATTCATTGAAGAAATTAAAATCGGGTTGGTAAGAGCAGGAAAAGAAATAATTGAACTTGGTAACGGAGTTGTTGTTGCAACGCAGAAAGCTGGTATAATGGATTTGATGGAATACTATGAAATAAATTTGATGAATCCGAAAGTATTAGTTGGTGTGTTTATCGGATCGATGATGGCATTTCTATTTTGCGGTTTAACAATAAATGCTGTAGGACGCGCTGCTTCGAGAATGGTTGATGAGGTTAGAAGACAATTCAAAGAGATTCCAGGAATATTGGAAGGTAAAGCAGAACCAGACTATGCACGCTGCGTAGAAATTTCTACTAAGGGTGCGCAGATTGAGATGATTCTCCCTTCAACTCTTGCAATTGCTATTCCAATTGTTACTGGAATTATTTTTGGCGTTGCTGGTGTAATGGGATTATTAACTGGTGGTCTGGCAAGCGGATTTGTTCTTGCTATTTTCATGGCTAACTCGGGGGGTTCCTGGGATAATGCAAAAAAATATATTGAAGAGGGGAACCTTGGCGGTAAAGGTTCTGAAGCTCATAAAGCCGCTGTTATTGGTGATACTGTTGGCGATCCTTTTAAAGACACTTCGGGCCCCAGTTTGAACATCCTTATTAAACTTATGAGCATGGTATCTATTGTTATGTCCGGATTAATTGTTACTTATCATATTCTATAATATAAATGAAGAGGTAGTAAATGAAGAAGTTAGTAGTAATTTTTTTAGTTCTGTTTATTTCATTTCCGGTTTTAGCACAACATGAACATGAAACATCTTCGGACGTTCCTGAATTAACAGAATTCCATGAAGTTATTTATCAGTTATGGCATACAGCATGGCCCGAAAAAAATATTTCCATGCTTAAATCTCTTTTACCCGACATACAA
The DNA here is from genome assembly GCA_018333725.1 of Melioribacter sp. Classification (GTDB taxonomy): domain Bacteria; phylum Bacteroidota; class Ignavibacteria; order Ignavibacteriales; family Melioribacteraceae; genus DSXH01. The sequence goes on from JAGXSM010000126.1 coordinate 11,881, forward strand.
AAAGGGATGGAGAAAATTAATTCGGTTGAATTAAAGGGAATATTACAGGACAAAAAGCCGAAATGGGAAGAAGGGCTTAAAAAACTGAATGATTGTGTAATTGCTTACAAAACTGCTATTGATAAAGATAATACGCAAGCAATATTGGATGAGGCAGAAAAACTTCATGCTCTTTACGAAGGTCTTGTTCGAGTTGTAAAACCGATGGTTAAAGAAGTTGATGCTTTTCACCAGGTTCTGTATATGTTGTATCACTATTACGCACCGGAATATAACTTAGCTAAGATTAAAGAAGCTGCTGCAGAAATGAAAGTAAAAATGGAAGATGTTTTGAAAGCACAACTTTCAAAACGATTGGAATCGAGAACAGAAAAATTCAATTCTGCAAGAAATGATCTTGATAAAGCTGTAAATGAATTGAATTCTACTGTTGCAAAAGGGAATAAGGATGCAGTTATTTCTGCTGTTGATAAAGTGCATACTAAATATCAAGAATTAGAAAAGGTATTTGACTAGGCAGATATAAAGCCCTCTCAATTAGAGGGGGCTTTATAATTTATTTCGTTGTTACTCCGGAATTTCTAATCTTCATTAATGATATAATATTCTCTACGATCCGTAATGCTGATATTCATAAATTGTAGAGATAAATGGTATAAGCAGCGCAAAGAAAAGTATTATACCAAGAACCATTAAAACCAATCCGATAATAATAAGTATCTTGATTATCTTGAAGTATTTAGCTTGTAATTCAAATCCGGCTCTCATAGCTCTTGCATCATTTGTCATCTTAAAAATTTCGAATTGTTCGGCGGCTTCACGAATTCGCATCCCTATGAATATGTATGGAATGCCAATAATTGCACCGATAATCGAAAGGCAATTGAGAGCTCCCATTATTATTACGAACATACCAACAAACTTCATGTCCTTAATCATTTGAGAAAAGATCATCTGGAAAAATGTTGGAGGTTTGAAAGTATCTTCCGATTCCAGATTAATACTATCTAATTGATCCATAACTTCTCCTTATTAGTTTTGTAAGTTCGTTTTCAATTGAAGAGAATCCACTAAAGGAAGTACCACCCGGATAAAATTCGACAAAATAATTGAGCCTTCAATAGCCGGAGATTCCAATACTAAACTCTTTCCCCGTTTCTCCAAAATCACATCTGATAATAAATAAACTTTATTCTATCAATCAAGAATTTTCAAATACTCGGTTAAATAATCTTGTGCCCATTGCGGTTCGGCCGAAATCCAGAATAGCTTGTTAGAAGATGTAAACACATAATGGGTTTGTCCCATACCATATGTTTGATAAATGTTTCTTCCGGAAACGATGCTGTAAGCTCCATAAGTAAAGACGGAATTTTCGGGAGATATCTTTTCAGTCATCTTTTTGTAATTTTCAATAGATACAGATTCATTTTCATAAAATGTAACATAAATTATGGCATTACCTTTAACACCGCCATAAAAACCAATTTCATTCTTCTCGTTTGTAACCGAGTTAAAATGAAGCCGGTTAACAAAATTTTTTGCTTCTGAACCGGTAAGCTTTCTTGTTAAATTTAATTCAAAAAAATAATTAGGCAGTAATTCTGGATCTTTTGCGCAGAAGGTTAATAAAACAAAAATTAAAAAAAACGGGACGTTCTTTTTTCTCATTATTACGCAGTTTTAATTTTTTTCAAAGAAAATATAATAATATTTAGTAAATCTGTTTCTTGAGAATCTCTTTTTTTGACTATAAGTTTATATTGTTAATAATAGTTTTGTTAATTATCTCTTTAATTTCAAAAGAGCGGGGCTAAGATGAAAAAGTATTTCTCACCAATTTTAAAATCATTATCGCTAATAATTATTCTTTCTTTTTTCGCATCTAATTTTATCTATGGACAGGAGCAGAAACCCGAAGCTAAGAAATCAAAAATCAAATCTTACACAGAAGTAATTACAAAAGAAGCTAAAACAAGCAAAGGTGTTTTTACTGTTCATTTTGTAGACGGAAAATGGTTTTACGAAATACCTAAAAATGAAATTGGAAGATTGTTTCTGTGGGTCTCCCAGATAAAGAAGGTTCAATCGAAACTTGGCTATGGAGGAGTTGCTTACAATAATCAGGTGGTTAGATGGGACAAACGAAACGATCAAATATTACTACGCCAAATTCAGTATGCTGTTGTATCAGATGAAGAAAAGGCAGTTTACAATGCAGTGGATGCTTCAACTTTTCCGCCGATATTAATGGCCTTCGACGTTCAGGCATACGGACAGGATAGCTCTGCTGTAATTGATGTAACAGAATTTCTAACTGCCGAAAAAACGGAATTCGTTCCAAAGAAAAACTTTAATGCCAGAAGACTGGATCCGAAACGCACATTCATAGAAAAAATTACTGCTTACCCGGAAAATGTTGAAGCAGATGTTGTTCTTACTTTTGATGTTGATGTAGTTCCAACTGATAATACACTTGGAACAGTCTCTGTTATGATGCATTACAGCATGGTTCATTTACCAAAGGAACCGATGATGCCGCGTCTTGCAGATTCCCGCGTAGGATTTTTCAGCATTACACAGGAGGATTACGGATTCGATTCCCACAGAACTGAAATGAGATCATATATAACAAGATGGAGATTGGAAAAGAAAGATCCATCGGCAGCCTTGTCCGAACCGGTTAAGCCAATTGTATTTTACATTGATCGATCGGTACCAGAAAAATGGAAACCATATTTTAAGCAAGCCGTTGAAGATTGGCGGGTTGCTTTCGAACAAGCCGGCTTTAAGAATGCTATAGTTGCCAAATACGCTCCTACTTTTGAAGAAGATCCTAACTGGAATACCGAAGATGCAACTGTATCATCAATCAGCTGGCTGCCAAGCACAATTGAGAATGCTTATGGTCCTCATGTGCACGATCCAAGAACAGGTGAAATACTTGAAGCAGATATTAAAATTTATCATAACGTTATGAATTTGTTAACCACATGGTATTTCAGTCAGGTTGCACCGCTCGATCCGCGCGCTCAAAGAATTCCACTTCCGGATGATTTGATGGGTGAATTGCTAAGATACGTTGTTGCTCACGAGGTCGGGCACTCACTCGGATTCCCGCATAACGGTAGAGCAAGTTCGGTTTTCCCTGTAGATAGTTTACGAAGCAAATCCTTCACTGAAAAGTACGGCAACGAAGCTTCTATTATGGATTATGGAAGATTTAATTACGTTGCTCAGCCCGGAGATAACGCTAGACTCTATCCAATGATAAGCATTTACGATAAGTTTGCAACTGAGTGGGGTTATTCTCCAATTCCGGAAGCTAAAACTCCGGATGAAGAAAGAACATTCTTAGAAAAAATTGTAAGACGACAGGACACAAATCCATTTCTTCAATTCAGTAATTTTTCTCAATACGATCCCTCTGCACAAACAGAGGATATGGGTGATGATGGAATTTTAGCAACTGAACTTGGATTAAAAAATATTTATCGAATTATGGAATTCATCATTCCAGCCGGAACAACTAAAGAAGGTGACGATTATTCAATGCTAAATTTACTCTATGAAAGAGTATTGCAGCAAAGAGCTAGAGAACTAGGTCATGTTGCTATGATTATTGGAGGTGTTAATAAAATTGATAAGCATATTGGTCAATCTGGCCCCGTTTTCAATCTTGTTCCATATGAACGACAGAAAAAAGCAATGAACCTTCTGCTCCAGGAAGGTTTTAAGTTCAACCCAACATTGGTTAAAAGAGAATTGCTTGATTTGATTCAGCCGTTTGGCAATATTGATAAAATTACAAATGACCAGATAAGCCTGATAAAAAATTTATTGAATGATGCAAGAATCCAGAGAATGTCCGATGCTGAATCAAAATCATTTAAAGGAGAAAAAATTTATACAGTTAGTGAATTTATGGGCGATCTGACAAACGGTATTTTCAGCGAATTGAATGATAAGAGCGTTAGAATTGATCCATACCGCCGAAAGATTCAACGGGCGCTTATTGAAGAACTTGGAAATAAAATAAATCCAGAAAAACCAGTTCAGCAAACCCCGATAACAACAGGAAGACCTGCACAGGCGCCGGTTCAACAAGCCACTCAATTTACAGATTTACCTCCCGTTGCAAGAGGAAAACTGATCGAATTAAAAAATAAATTGACGGTATCAGCTGCAAAATCAAAAGATGATATTACTAAATATCACTTACAGGATCTTGCTTCATCAATTGATGAAATATTAAAGAAGAATAAATGAACTGATGTACCGGATTTATAATTTAATCCGGTATATTTTTTTGTGATAATTTATGAAAGGTAATAAAAATGGAATATGCATATTTAGGAAGAACAGGATTAAAAGTAAGTAAGCTTTGCCTTGGGACAATGAACTTCGGTCCATATACATCGGAAGAAGATAGTTTTAAGATTATGAACCGTTCTCTTGAACTCGGTATTAATTTTTTTGATACGGCAAATGTTTATGGATGGGAAAAGGGTGTGGGTGTTACAGAAAATATTATTGGTCGCTGGTTTACAGAAGATAAAA
>JAGXSM010000127.1 GCA_018333725.1 Melioribacter sp.
ATCATCAACAGATTAATTTTAATTGAAATACTGTTGCTGTAGGTATGTGAAGACTCTCCGTGAGGTACAATTGAGAAACCAATTCTAGGACTAAAATTCTGAAAAATAATTTTTTCATAATTAATTGAATAATAGTAGTTGTTGCCCGCGATCTCTAGATAAATTGAATTTGTCTTAATATTATTTTCTTGTCCCGAGACCACTGATAAATCAATAAGTAATAAAATAGAAGAGATAATTGTTATATATAGAAATCTCATTTTAGCCTCATAAAATCAATGGCTCGGCTTGAAAGTATTAAAAAATTTTATTTATGATAACGTAGTAGCGAGGCAGAAGCAACCTAAATAGCAAACATTTAAATTGCAAGAAGAAAATGTGCGGTTAATTCTGATCTTTAATCTATTTCCTTACTTTATAATATTTTTAGAGGATGTGTCCGTGCCCCTACACTATTATGCGGGTAAAATTTTACTTTAACACAAATAACAAAATTTTATCACTTCTTTTGCACGTCTAATAAATTAAATTTGCCGCAGTTATTAAAAAGGTTTGCTGATGAAACACATATATAAATTCTCAATTCTTATTCCCGTTTTATTTATTATAAGCTGCTCCCAGAAAACAGAACCCACATCACCGGGTCATCAGGGTTTAATACTAAGCCGCAATTTCGATTCGGTTACGGTTCATCTCAAATACGGAGAAGAGATTCTAATCAACAATTATGCAGAATTAAAGTTCGAGAGTGTTGCAAGCGATTCACGATGCCCGATTGATGCAAATTGCGTGTGGGCGGGGAACGGTGAAGTTAAAATTTCTGTAACCGAACAACGTAGGAAAAATAATTTTACGCTAAATACACTTCTCGAACCGCGCAAGTTCACATTCGACGATTTTACAGTTGAGCTGAAAACCCTTAATCCGCTACCGCGTTCTGGCAGACAGATTAAACCCGACGAATACAGCGTTGACTTGATCATTAAACCAGCAGCAAATATTAGCGGCGGAACTTCTTCAATAAAACTTATTGAAGGCAGCAATACGGATCTTATTAAACGTGACCCGCTTAATGTTAATTCCGTATCGCTTAATAAAGATGAAATCAAGTTCAATGTTTCGTATTCCGGCGGATGCAAGGAACATATTATAGAGCTTTATGCATTCAAGGAGATTCAAAAAACCAATCCCGCACAGGTTACGTTACTGCTTTCACATAATAGTAACGGCGATATGTGCGAGGCATATCTTACAAAAACGGTATCGTTTAATCTCTCCAATCTTAAAAATCATCTAAAGTCCACATACAACATCAGCGACAAAGTTCTTCTGATAATTCACGATCCTTCGGGACGACCACTCCGCAATCCGGTTATCGAATACAACTTTTAAAGAAATAGAACGCTGATTATTATGATTGATTATGATGGTTTTATGATCATAATTAATCTTAGCAAATCATAAAAATCTGTGTTCTATTAAGCGTTCCGCTAGCACGATCAAAAAGAAAATTTAACAAGCTTAATTTTTTTCCCCTCTGCAAGGTGCTGACGTTCGTACTTGGTAAGAATTTTTTCTTCATCGGTAAGTTTACTACTGCTGTAGAGATCGTTACTCTCTTTAATGAGTTTAAGTCCCAGCTCATCAACAACTTTTAAAGTATAATTGTAGAGTGTATCGTCATCGGTTTTAAGATTTACAACTCCCCCGCTTTTAAGGATTCTTTTATAGATTTCCAGAAATCTCGGATGAGTAAGACGTTTCTTCATGCTGCTGCGGCGCGGATACGGATCCGGGAATGTTATCCATATCTCATCAACACTTGATGGCGCAAAGATCTCGGCAAGCAGTTCTGCATAACCGACAAGAAAACCAACATTGGCGATTTTTATTTCGTTGGAATGTTTTGCGCCGTTATATATACGCGAAGGTTTACGATCCACGCCAATAAAATTTTTACGTTTGTGAAGTTGTGCAAGATTGATTGTGTAATCACCCTGTCCACATCCAAGCTCTAAAGTAAACCCCGATTTATGACTGAAGTAATTGCAAATATTCTGGAATACGTTTTCGTCCTTGTAGCCGAATACATTGGCAAAGTTCTTTACTTCCGCAATTTTAATATGTTTTTTACGCGGCATCTAAATTTATTTTTTTGCGTGTGGAAAATACAAATAATTTAATTTCCCGCGATGCTTTTGAATACCAATACAAATTCAGACCTCATTATTCAATCTGATTGTTAAGTGCCTATCATGCCGTAGTCTAATTTATTGGCGTTAACAATAAATGTGAAGATTCTGAAATGATTAAAAATACTTCTCTATTTTTTATAAATTAATACTTCCTGAAACATTTTGAGTTAACGGATGGTCAAATCATCACGTTTGAAGGGGAATTTGTATGAAAATAAAATTCGCTTCTATTTGTCTATTGTTCATTTCATCTATAGTGAGTGGACAAAACTTAAAAAACAAATCCGACTATTATATTGGCAAACTCGATTCATTATTTAAAAAGCATGACAAATTAGAATGGCAAAGCCGGAAATTTTTTGGCAAAATGCCGATGTTCAAACCAGATTCTTCTATTAAATATAACATGCCGTTTTTTGTACCGGACTCATCAATCAAATACAATATGCCCATCTATACACCGGACGGTTTTACAAAAAAAGATATGGATAGCAGCAAAAAGTCTTTGGATGATTTAACAAAGAAAAAGAAATGATCTTTTATTCTCCCGTAATCGTTACAACAATCCTTCTTGCACCGCCATGGTTGCGGTGTTCACATAAATAAATTCCTTGCCATGTACCGAGATTAAAATTGCCCTTGGTAATAGGGATTGTAACTGAACTGCCAAGTATTGATGATTTAATGTGTGACGTCATATCATCCGCACCTTCGAGAGTGTGATTGTAATATTTCATGTCGGATTCCGGAACCGCACGATTGAAATATGTTTCCATATCGGAGCGGACCGAAGGATCGGCATTTTCATTTATTGTTAATGATGCAGATGTATGCTGAATGAATATATTTGCAATCCCCTTGCTAATGCTTTTCAATTCTGGTAATAGCTGAAGGATCTCGTTTGTAATTAAATGAAATCCTCTTGGTCGCGGTTTAAGTGTAATTTCTTTCTGGACAGTCATATTTATTAAAATCCAATTTTTCTTACCGGTTTAGTTTCCTCAATCAACAGTTGTTTAATTGCTTCGAAAATTATGTTTATCTGTTTCTGCTGATCGGAAAATTTCTTTTTTGTTTTTCTCTCAAGCTCTTTTAGTTTTTGTGCAAGAGCATCGTTGCCGTAGAGAAATTTTCTTATCTCAACAAAAGCCCTCATGATAGCAATATTTACTTGTATTGCACGTTTACTATTTAGAACCGAAGAGAGCATTGCAACACCCCGTTCGGTAAATGCATACGGTAAATACTTTGTATGTCCGCCTCTTTTTAAGGTGCCAATATGGCTCCTTAAATAATTGTACTCCGCCCGTGTAAGAATAAAAATAAAATCTGATGGAAACCTTTCCAGATTTCTTCTTACAGCACGTTTTAATTGTTTTACTTCAACTCCATACAATTCTGCCAGATCTCTGTCTAAAAGAACCTTTTCGTTTCTTATCAATAATATTTTTGAAGTAATTAACTCTGCCGGTATAATTGATTTATCAGACTTTTGTTGAGGTGTCATTATCAATTCCCCCGTTAGTTACCGGTAAATTGCCAAACTAAATTTTCATTATCAAGTAAACATCTTAACAGTAATAAATCTTTTATACATCATTGTTTATTCTTCTTGTTGAAATTCTTCAGTTCTTTATGAATTGTCTTCCATTTTCTTTTTTCTGCTATCTGTGCAGAACCATTCTGTTTCGATTCCAGGTATTTCAATTCTTTACGCAGCTTAAGATAATTATCATATCTCTCTTTAGAAATCAATCCTTTTTCGAGAGCGCTTAATACACCGCATCCTACCCCATGTGTATGAGTGCAGTCGGAATACTTACACTGTCCGGCATATTCATCGAACTCAAAAAACGTTTGTGCAACTCCCTCCTCAACATTCCAGAGACCGATCTCTCTCATACCGGGCGTATCGCGATCAATATGCCTCCCGATGGAAGCAGAACCAATTCACGACGTGTTGTTGTATGCCGTCCTCTCGAATCCTGTTTGCGCACTTCACTTTTTGTAAGTCGGTCATATCCGAGTAACGCATTGATAAGCGTTGATTTTCCAACTCCCGAAGAGCCGACGAATGCAATTGTTTTCCCCGGTTTAATAAAATTATTTAATAATTCTATTCCGGTATTTGCAACCGCACTTACAGCAACCACTTTATCAATTCTAGCTCTCTCTTTAACGGATTCTATTTTCTTATCAGCATCATCGCACAGATCTGATTTGTTGAGTACAACAACCGGCTCTGCACCGCTTTGATTTACAACGGCGAGATATCTTTCCAGTCGGTTGAGATTGAAGTTGTTATCTAATGATTGAACGATGAAGACCAGATCAACATTTGCCGCGATCACCTGCTCATCTATTTTTCTGTCCCCACTTTTCCGGGAGATTTTTGTTCTTCTCGGAAGTATCTGATGAATTACCGCCAGTTCATTATTATTAAAAAGTGTAATTACTGCCCAGTCGCCGACTTTCGGCAAATCGCTCTGTCTTTCAGATTCGAACAGGTACTTGCCGGAAACCTCTCCGGTAATCTCGCCGGATTCAGTCAGTACTAAATAATTAGTTTTGTTTTCAGCAGAGATCCTTCCGCATTTATATGTGCTACTATCAAAATTCTTAAATGAATTATTAAAAAATTCATTCCATCCCAATGAATTCAGGTTTATCATTGTATCCTCTAACTATAAAATTCGTTATAATTAATTAAAAATGCTTTAGAGTTTTTGGAACACACTTATCCCGCAGAGAATTTCTCTAAAGGATAAGCAGCTATGCAATGAGAGCAGCTGTTGTGATATGTTGAAAGATGGTTTTAATAAGTCATTAAAAGTTTCAGTTGTAAATCTATAAAAAAATTTACTAACCGAAAACAAGGAGTTGAAACCGGTTAGCTCTTACTCTGTTTATTCTTCATAAAATTTTGTGCAAATTGAGAATGGATTTTCGAAAATGTACAAATGGTGAGAGATGGAAGCAATTGAATGGACAGTCCAACTGCGATTAGCGGTTGCTCTTGCACTCGGATTTCTTGTCGGGCTTGAGCGGGAGTCTTCCCAGAGCAAACACAAGAAAGTTTTATTCGGCGGAATACGAACATACCCGATAATAAGTTTATTCGGATTCGGATGTGCCTGGCTTTTCACAATGGGAGAGAAATCGATTTTACCTATAGGGTTAATTGCACTTGCTGCTCTCACAGCCATTTCATACTTCTCAAAATTTCAATACGATCAGCCCGGTGTTACAACAGAGCTTTCTGCACTTCTAACTTTTATAGTCGGCGCACTTGCAATGCTTGTTGATATATGGGCTTCAATGGCGCTTGGGATAATTAATACTATGCTTCTTTCGGAGAAAGCGCGTCTGGAAGAGTTTGTAGAAAAACTTGACCGCGTTGAATTTCTTGCCGTATTAAAATTCCTATTGGTAACGCTTATAATTTTACCCGTGCTGCCAAATGTTGAATACACACAGTTCAAAGTCAATCCATCAAAAGTATGGCAGATAGTTATAATCGTTTCAACAATCGGTTTTGTCGGATACATTTTATCCAAGCGGCTTGGCGAGAAAGTTGGATTCTGGGTATCGGGACTTGTAAGCGGAATAGTATCGAGTACCGCTGTATCAATCGCTTATGGAAGGATGACTCAGCAGAACAGCCAGATCTCAAAGAATGCGCTTCAGGGAGTTCTGGTTGCATCAAGTGTAATGTATCTGCGGTTGCTGGTTCTTATCTATATTATTAGTCCATCTATCATTTCTCATTTATGGTGGCAAATGTTATTACTGTGTATTATCGGTTTTGCAATATCGCTGATAAATTTTCCTACGAAGAAATACAAAGTTTCCAAATTAGATGAGTCCGAAAAACTTCAAAACCCGTTTGAAATAAGACCGGCATTTATATTTGCGCTTTTATTTGTTACACTGTCGTTTATTACCGGACTTGTTAAAGAATATTTTGGTCAGTCGGGAATTATTTCTTTATCCGCTATTGTAGGTGTAACGGATATAAGTCCTTTTGTTCTGTCGCTTGTAAATTCTTCCGGGTTCACAACGGGAATAGTTGTCTCGGCAATTTTAATTTCTATTATGAGCAATACAATAATGAAAGGTGCTTATTTCGGTTATCTTGCAAGCGATGTGAGGAAAGAAACTTTTATTAGGTTCGGGATATATGCACTCGCTCATATTCCGGTAATTGTAATTACATTGTTTATCTGATTGGAATTAGAAAGGAAGTATCTTCATTAACTTCAGCGCCATTATAATTATGGCAATTGATAGAACCGTCTTAATAAACCGGTCCCCTTTTTTGATTGAGTGTTTTGTTCCCCACCATCCGCCAAGTGCATTACCGAGTCCGAGACTTATACCCCAGTACCAGTTTACATTTCCGGAAAGTATAAAAATTAGAAGTGCCGGTATTGTTAGAATGAACACGATGAAGACCTTGTGCATGTTAACATATATAAGACTGAAATGCATCAGCTTATTTAGTATTGCCATCAAAATAAATCCGATTCCGATCTGAATGAATCCTCCATAGAAACCGACGACAACAAAAGTGAGAAAGAGCGGGATTGTGATTTTTTTATTTTCGGTATCATCGTTCTTTTTAGATTTTGATGCCGGAAAGATCATCGTGAGTGTAATCGCGATCATTATTATTCCGAGAATTGTATTGAACAATTCGTCGCTTATCTTAATTGCAACAAGAGCCCCGGCAATTGCACCGGGAAGCGTTATTAATGAAAGCTTCATACTCAGATTGAATTGCTGATATTGCGCTTTCTGGAATGTATAGACCGAACTTACGTTCTGCATTAGAATTGCAATCCTGTTCGTCCCGTTTGCGGTTGCAGAATCCAAACCGAGAAAAATTAATGCCGGAAGTGTAAGTGACGATCCGCCGCCAGCATTTACGTTTATTACTGCAGCTATCGCACCGATTACAAAAAGAAGAAGGGAGGCAAGTATGTCGCTCAATTTAAATTATCCGGAAATTTTGAATGGCAATCTAAAATAAATTACAGTAAGATGTCGGCACAGAAGTTATTCCATGCCGACTAATTTTACTTTCCGGGAGTCCACTTTACAACTGAGTTATAGATCGGTTTAAGTGAATGTAAGTAATCGTATATTGCTCCGAGGTCCTCGTCGGTCATTCCTGCATACATAGTCCACGGCATTGCAGTGTTATAGTCGTTCATATTTACAGATGGAATTTGATGGCCGTCGGGATCCATAGATTTGAATCTTGCAATGAATTGTTCCTTTGTCCAGCTACCAAGCCCTGTGTTCTTTTCGGGTGTTAGATTTGCGCTTTGCACAACTCCGCCCGGGAAATTGAATTCAGCACCGCCGGCAAAAGCTTTTTCAATTATATATTCACCCTGGACTGATGGAGTATGACAATCGAAACATCCGGCTAAGTTAGTTACGTATTCGCCATATTTAACCGGATTGTTCTTATCCGGCTCAGGTGATGGATGAAACGATTGTGGCGGAAGAGTCTTCACAATAAAGTTAAGTGGAAAATTTAAACTTCCCTCAGGCACTTTATTTTCTATCGGTTTAAGTGATCTTAAATATGCAACAATTGAATAAAGATCCTCTGCTGTCATCTTGTTATAATTCAAATACGGCATTAAAGGAAAGAATGCATTCCCGACTTTATTAACTCCGCAAGTAATTGCTCTCATTATTTCACCATCCGTCCAGCTGCTTAAGGATGCGGGAGTAATATTTTTTGCGTAAAGAGTTCCAGGAAAACCGATCTCTTCGCTGAACTTATCCCCACCCTTGCCCCATGTATCTGCAACCGGAGGGCCGGAAAACTTTGACCAATCGCGTGTTGAATGGCAATCCATACAAACAGCAACATGCTTTGCGAGGTATTCACCTCTTGCGATTCTCGCCGGGGTAATTTCAACTTTTTCATTTGACGGCGGATCAACTTTGGGATATGATGAATTAAAATAAATAAGGAAAGCAACAACTAATACTGCAACTCCCCCGAAAATATATGCAAGTATTTTGAAGAACTTCTTCATTAAAAGACCTTTCTTTAATTGTGACGTTTTAAATTAATTAAAAAGGACAAATAATCCACAAATAATATAGTGGTATGACGCACATAAATAACAAAAGGTTGTAGATTGGAAAAAATTAATTTTCGTGGCGGTGTTTATGTAGTTCGTACGAAATGTAGAGGTTCTGAAAGAGGACGTAGAACACCGGACCAATTGCAGAGATTGGGTTCATATATGTTAGGGAAAGCCAGATTGTAAACGCATTATTTTTCTGTCCTAGGGACTGACTTGCTTCGTGATGATAATTCTTTCCGCCGATAATCCAGCCGAGTCCGAAAAAGAAAATACATAAAAGTGCTGATGAAGCTGCAATCAGAAAGATTATTCCAAGGTTGTTTGAAAATTCAGACTGTACATAATTCGATGCATCGGAGGTTGCTATATAAATGTTTATGATTAATATGTAGAAAGAAACATCCTTCCAGTTAACAAGCCACGTCCAGATTTTTTTTGATAGTACTTTCAGTAATTGAGCAGATATAAACGGGATCGAAAAGGTAATCAGTATCGGAAACAGAACATCGGTTATTGAAATATCTGCCTGGCTCTGTACAACCACAGGAAGCATAAAGGGAATTAATGATGCTATTACAAAATTGTTAAGCAGAAGAGAGAATGCAACGAACTCTACTTTTTTTCTTTTAAGACTTGTTATAACCGGAGCGGCAATTGCTGTGGGTGCAATTGCAGTTATAAAAGCTGTTTGCGCAAGTTCTGGGCTGAATGGATTTATCAGAATAAAAATTAATGATGCGGATATTATTATTGTAAATAGTATTACAAAATGTTTTTTCGTAATAATTTCTTTGTTCACCTTTACATCAAGAAAGGAAAAGAAAAGCATTACCATAAGAAAATATCGGATTAAGAATGTGTATTCGTGTCCGTACGGAAATAAAATGCCGATTGTTATTGTAAGAAGTAATAGAATTGTTTTCATTAAGCCGAAAAATTGTTAGGCAAACTTAAGAAATGAAGTAATTAGAGAGCAATTATTAAATACTATTCAGAAAGCAGATCACGATCACGTTTAAGTTCGTGACCATGATCTTAATCTTGCTCATGCTCTTGATCCCGACGCTGCTCAGTCAACCATAACCTGTTTATAGTAAAATTCAAAATCTGTATTATTAACAGGAACAATGAGCCGCATATATTTTATTTCAGGGTTGAACGGTATAAAAACCAATCCGCCAACGCGCTCGTCTTTTTTTAGTTCAGTATAATTAAGCACCTCATTTTTCCAGAATTCTCTTTGCGATTCTAGACTTTTTATCGACTCGTCGTAATCAATCTCTTCCCTAACCTGATTATCCGCCCAGAGAACAACATCGTGAACAACCTTATGACCATCTCGCCGTGTATCTTTATCCGAAAGAGTTCCTATTATACTCAGCAAAGTAAATGCAGCATTCAATCCAGTTGTAACCGAATGCATTGTTTTCCTGCCCTCTTTTTCTTTACTAATTCTGGCAATTTCACTTTTCGGATCAGCAGCCCACATTGGACCGAACCGTTTATCAATACTTCTCAAGTCTTTTTTAACCGCCTCTGCCAAAATGTTTCCCGGATTAATTGTTAGTAATTCATCCGAATGGTTTTCAATTTCTACATAATAGACAAAATCATTTTCGGATTGACCGTCAAATTCTACCGAAACAACGGCTTCATCATTTTCCTTTGTTACAATTTCCCTACCGTTATAAATTTCTTTTTCATCAAGCGGATTGGCTTTGAAGAGTGTCTGTGTTGAACATGCAGAAAATAAAACGACGGTTAAAATAAAAACAGCTAATAGAAGTAATTTTTTCATGGTTATCCCCCTTAATTTTATATTTCCTTTATAGTCAATCGAAATGCCAGAATCGGGATTGGTTTTTATACCGTAAATGTGGTTTTTCAAACCCTATTTTTAATAGTGTATACAAAAGTGATTGGAATGTCCTCGGATTTGAACAGAGGATATTCATTTTGCTGAAGACGTATTACATTGTAGTTGTTTCGAACTTCGGTTTTCACTGACGATTACTCCCGTTTAAGAAAGAAACTGTTTCAAAAGTAAATCTAATAAGCAATGGCACACAGATTTAACTGATCCAGCGGATATTAATTGATTATTTTGTGTTCAAGAAATTTTGTTAAAAGAACAACCTGGTTTTAAAAACATCATTAACAATTAGTTCTATCTAAATCTTGTAATTGAATCCAACATTAAAGAGTGAAAACGTCCCCCTCTTTGAAAAGAAACCGTTGTAATTTTTATTTATATACGTATTTAATTTATAAGCGAACACTATACTCAATCCACCGCTCATAGTATGAATAATACCCGCACCCAAACCAACTCCGAATAAGTGTTCAAAGTTAACTTTTAACGAACCGTAATCCGGATAGAATCCAACTTGATTACCCGTGTTCGAAGCTCTGAAATATTTATAAGAATTATAAGTCAAATAAAGATAACCCACCTCAATTTCTAAAAATGGTTCGAACCAACTTGTCTGCTTGAAATATTTACGGACACCTGAAAATACCGAAACCAAATCATGCGAATCTTCAACGGGACATTTGTAATAAATTTGATTGTACTCAATAGTAATGTTATAGAGGTCCCATGCAGCATAACCAAAGTATCCGTATAGTTCTAAGCCCTCGTCAATTTTATGATTGTACTGAACAGAAGTATTTAATCCAAGAGAAGACATTCTCTTAGAAATAAATCCGCCGTTAATCTGAAGCGAACTGCTGCTTTGTGAAAACAAAACTTGTGAAAACAGAAAAACAATTATTAATGATAAACGATACATATTAACTCCATGTTGTTGAAAATGTTCTGTATCATTTTTTCATTTAACCCCCGTAATATTTTGATGAATATTTTATTTGCTGTTTTATGGAAAATATTTCTTGAGTGTATTTTCCAGACTACTTCCTCTAAGATTCATTTCCGTTTCTAAAATTTTACCTTCTGCGCTAATAAGCAATGGTTTTGGAATTCCGATTACCTCAAATTTTTCTGCAACTTTTCTACCTTCCGGGTTGCCGATAAAACTGTTTAACCACGGCATCTTCCACTGACCGTTTCTGAATTTAATAACATCATTTGTTTCTGCATCTAGAGAAAGACTTAGAATTTCAAATCCTTTGTCCTTAAAATTTTTATAAGCATTATGAAGGTTTTCCATTTCGCCAACACACGGACCGCACCATGTAGCCCAAAAATCAATTAAATAGATTTTACCAAGCATACTTTTCTTGGAATATTTTACTTCGTTATTATCAATTGAAGCTACTTCAAAGTCAGGAATTTCTGCACCAATCTGAATTTTCGATTCAATGGGATATCTTTTAAGCATATCCTGTGCTTCTTTTAAATCCGGATATTCGTTTTTTATCCTGGCATGAAGTTTTTTAAGCTCTTCTGTAATATTATTAAACTTGGCGTTTCCTAATTTTTGATTGTAGACAGAAAGACGGATTGCATAACTCTTGGAATTTTTAAGAAAATCTTCCTGTATTTTTTCCCATTTATGCCGCGGAATAAGTGAATAATATGCAGAAAAAGCCGATGGCATTAAATCCCAGGCAATATTATCTACAGGAACCGATGAGTAAAAATTTTCTGCTTTTTCAAAATCATAATCCTTTACTCGATAATTCACAAATGAAACATAAATGAGTTTTAAATAATTTTTTGCTTCTTCATTCTGTTCAGACTCAATTTTTCCCAATAAATCTGTCAAATAATTTCCTGCATCGTAGCTAAATGTTTCTATATTATTCTTAGCGTTTACATGTTCCATAAGTTTTGTAGATGCATCGTTAATTGTTTTTAATGCCGCCTCGTTATACTGAAAAAATTTTTTCTCAAAATTGGCATTAACAAATTCAATATTATACGATTTATCACTCATTAGTAATTTGGATGGATCAAAAACTATTTTAGCAACCCCGTTTTTAACTTCCATAATGGAACGGTAGTCGCCCGATGAATCTGGTTCGAACCGAATTGATTCCGGCGCGTTTATGGTTCTATTGTTGGCAGTAATTCTGCAAAGCTGGTACTTAATCTCTTTTAGATCTGTTTTTGTTTCAAATACATAAGTACCGTTATCAAGTTTTGTCATTCTTTCTGGAGAAGAAATATTGAAACCGTTGAAACTACCGGCTACGCCTACATCATCAAAAGTATCTTTGTATTTGTAAGGTGATAGTTGCACATCAATTGTAATCTCCTTGTCTTTTGTATTAAAGACAGGAACTTGAATTGCACTATGGCTCGGAATGCTAAAAAGCAGGTAAGAAACTCCCGGCTTTGTTAGTGTGACTGAATAATTTCCTTTGTTATCTGTGCTAACAAAATTTTTCCCGTTAGCTCCCGGAGTTTCAACTATACCGACCAAGGCATCTTTTGAAGGATTGCCGTTTACATCTAATAGCTTTCCTTTAACTTTTGTTGTTTGAGCAGATAAATTTGAAATGAGTAAAAACGCTAATGTTATTTGGCAAATAAATTTGCATAACAGATTGGTTTTCATTTTCCCCTCTTATGATGTTTATTGAAAACGATTTCGTTTTTTAGTTTGTAGAACAGCTTTTATTTTCCGGCAATCAAATCAAAGTGAAACCGCGGTAAGAATTAAACCAATGGTTTAACTCATATCGTAGAAGGGCATTTGTAACTTAAGATTTGAAATTGAAATTAGCAAGCGAAAAAACAAATTGTTAATAACTTTTCAATAATTGAACAATTTTACATTTTTATATCACCATCAGCCACACAAATTTTGCAAGTATGGTAATCTCTTTAGAACGAATTTTATCCCGAGTTGAAAACAACTGATTAATTACAATGTAAAGGTCGCTTCCAATTTTCGGTTTCCAGTTGAAACGGTAATTTACATTCATTTCATTTTGTTCGTTATTCCATTGAGCAAAAAGAGAAGAATTAAGATGTTTCGAAAAAGTATAAGCAATCCTTCCACCAACTTCGCTTGTGTTTAAGGTGTTATCATTTATTGTAATATGGTTGTAAGTAAAATCTCCGCTCAGCGACAAATTTTTGTTTACAGTAAATGTTATTCTTCCTTCCAATTCGGATCTTTTTCCGTTATAGTATCCGCCGGTTATAAAATTTACCTCTCCGTAAATATTTCTCATAGGCGAGGAATCGAAACCGATTCCATAAGTTGTATACCAGTAACTTCCGGCTTTTACTTTGGTAGTATCAAAAATTTCAAAATCCTCATCGGGTTTGTCGAATGTTCTGTGAATACCGATTCCAATTTCGTCACCCGAATCAAATTCGATTCCTAATGGACTTACTGCAAACTCTGCCGATTGAAGCACCCCGTTACCACTATAGGTCATTGAGCTTTCTAACGGTTCGAACTGGAGTTTTTTAATTCCGCCACTGTTAATTCTTGGAGAAACATCCAGATTATAAACCAACCGCTGATAACCGCGCCTTGATACAAATCCGATTTCCGGATCAAAAACTGATTGAATAAAACTGTATCCAAGGTATGTATCTATTAAATCATTTGGATAATCGATAAAAAAGTTTCCAGCCCAGGAATTTTTCTTACTGTTTTGTAAATCTGACTTAGCTGCGGATGCATGTATTATTAAGTTCTTATCACCCATAAAATCATTAAAGGAAAAATGAAAATCTCCGCCTAATGAAGTTTGAGTTTGTCGACTCGTAAATTTATTTGTAATCATAAACCCAGCATAAGAAGAATTTAACAAATCATATTTTGCTCTTACTGTTCCATAATTTGTAGAGGGTTCGCTTCCCTTTTCAGCGGTTTGCATATCAATAAAACCCAATTCAAAATCGCCGATTCTTCCTACAAGTTTAGCTCCGCCTATGATTGGAATTTCCTGGTTACGGCTGATTCCAATTTTTCTGCTGTAAAATAAATTGTTGTTTCCTCCTAAATTAAAGTCAAAGGTTTTTCTTCCTTCAAGAAAAAATTCTCGTTTCTCAGGAAAAAATAATGGAAAACGTGTTAAGTTTATTCGAGCTCTATCGGATTCAACCTGTGCAAAATCTGTATTAAATGTTACATCAAGAGAAAGAGTTTCTGTTATTCCATATTTAATATCCAGACCCGGTTCGGCAAGATATTTTTTATTTCCATTTACAAACTGAGCACCGGTCGAAATGTATGGCATAAGATAGACCGGGTTTCCCCTTTTAATGTTTTCGAATCCGGTTAGATCTCCCGCATACGAAATTTTGAGCAAGCCAAGATTTCTACCAACGGAGGTCCATAGAATTTCTTCATTCTTTCTACGGATTGCCCTAAGGATATTAAAACCCCATGTTTGAATTTGCTTATCGTAGAACTTGAAAGTTGAAAATGGGAAGCGGAATTCTGCACTCCATCCGTTTTCGAGAATAGCGCATTCAACCTCCCAAACACCGTCCCAGTCTTCATTGAAGTCTTTCATTTCAAATCCGGTAAGAAGAGCATCGTTTTGGGCACCCAGAGGATTTGTACCAAACCAGTAGGCAGATCGGTCGTCATTAAAAGTATCAAAAATTATTTTGATATTATCATCGGCACTTATAAATCCGTCCCATTTCATTTCGCGCGCAATAATTTTATCCGGCTCGTCATCGTAGCACATAACACCTATATATAGATTCTCGTTATCATAAATAATTCTAAATTCGGTTTTTAATGATGGAGTGTTGCCGGGGACAGGTTCCTGTTGTAAAAAATCGTTTATTGGAATCCCCTTCTTCCAAACAGAATCATTAAGTAATCCATCGATAACGGGTGCTTCGTTTACTTTAACGGTAGTTGTTGATTTGGATTGTGCGCTTACTAAATTGAGTAATAAAATAAGATTAAGTGATAACGCAAACAGAATTGAGAAATTAAAGCGGGAATATTTCATATTGTTCCATACAAGAAAATTTTTGTTCGAAACATATAAAAGCGTAATTGATTAAAAAAGAATTTTGTCGCTGGAGTTGTATTTTTTATTGATGGGAATTACTATAATCTCCACAGGTAAGAAGCTTTAAAGAAAAATCCTCGTTTCATTTCCAAAAAATTGTCGGCTGGAATGTAATTGTTATTTACCCATTCGGTTTTCTGGTATATCGATCCATATCCGAAATGTAGAACGGTTCCCGGTATATAAGTGAACGATGCAAGAAAATCGGTTAAAAGCTGGCGCCGGTATTTATTATATTCTGCAATTCCTCTAAAGAATAGATATTTATTCATTTGATATGTAAGTCTTACCCGGGTAATCGGGTACTCGTAGAGAATTTTGTTGTCGGAATCGCGTTTAAAATCGCTGAATATAAAATCGAACCGGGTAGTAATATTATCCGATGGTTGAAAAATAGCAATTGCCTGAACAACGTTGCTGGAACCTTGAAACGGTGAGTTAGAATAATAAATAGAATTTATTTTTTTATAGATAACAGCAAAGTTCAGGGTATTTGAGACTAATCCGCCGAAGGAAGTTGTTAATCCACCAGTATTAAATTTTTGATTGAGATAAATCTCTGTGGAATATGAATACTTTACCCTAACATTAAGGCTTCCTAAGAAGAACATTGTGGCTGCAACGTAATTGCTGGTTTCCCACTTATTGTAGATGTTATCTTTTGTTTGAGCAGAAAAAAGTTCTGCATTAATTCTTTGAATTGATTCTACACCAGGATAAAATTTGGGTTTTATTGACCCGGAGAAAGCTGTTACACCGGTTCTTCTAATGAAACCCATATCTGCTCTGAAATCTTCCGATACATTTTTTATTGCGTAATCCATATCAATATCACGCGAACCGGAGATGTATCTTAATCCAAATGTATTACCAAAATTTTTATCTGATGCACTTGTTAATTTGGACTGTGATAATATCCCATTAAATTCGAGACTGCTTGCTTGTGTAAGTCTTATCTGGCCGTCAACGCCCGCAATTCTACTAAAGTTATCAGCATGTTCCTTTGATGCTATTGTTGCGCCGATAAATCCGTCGTCACTTAAATTGCGTTTATAACGGATAATCGGAAAATGATAATCTCTTTCTTTGCCGGTATAGATATCGGTTTGTTCATCAATGGAGTAAATAGCGGCGATTGTATTGCTTTCGTTTACTTTACCAACAAGTTTTATTCCCGCAATTGGACTTATAATATTTCTTGTATGAATAATCGAATAAACCGGATCAACTTCATTAATTGACGTGGCGGCTAACCCGAAATTTTCTTTTCCCTCAAGGAAGAATTGGCGCTTTTCCGGGTAGAATATATTGTACCGTAAATTGACATCTACCTGGCCAGCATCAGCTTCAACCTGACTAAAATCGGGATTGTATGTTGCGTCTAAAATCAGATCCGATGTTAATCCGTATTTTAATGTTAAACTTAAATCGCGATTAACTTCTTCGGTTTCCAGTTTTCCCTTAACGTTTGTATGTTTCTGTCCGTAAGTAATTGCTGGAAGTAATTCGATTAGTGCATAGTGTTCAACATCATAATAAAAAATCGGCTGCATCTGTGTTAAGAATGCATATCCTTTTGCCGGGTCCATTGCCGGAAAACTTCCCTGCTCAGATGTTCTGCTAATTCTTCTTTCGAAAAAGACCGACATCTGAACTGGATTTGTATTAGAGTAACGCAAACTTTTTAATGGTAATTTTATCTCAATTGAATATCCATCGGGGTCAATTTTTCCTGCACTATACCAAATGAGGTCTATACTTGTATCTTCGGTGTTTCCTGTAAATCTGCTATCTTCCTGAATACCAAGCGGATTAACATAAAGTGCGTAAAGACTTTGCTGGTCGTTGAAAGAATCGAGATTGATGCAAATCCAATCTTCCGACCTTATATTATCTCGCGAGGTAACATTTGCACGTATTTTATCGGGCTGACTATCGTAACATTTATACGCAAAGTAAATATACTCCTTATCATAAGCCATGTAAACAATCGTTTTTTCAGATAGGTCTTTTCCAAAATCGGGTGTGAATGTTTTGAACTCGGATACTTTGGGCGCACTTTTCCAGACGGCATCGTCTAATTGACCATCAATAATAGGCGGTATTGTTGCAAAGATTGGTTTTAATGTTTCTCTGTTCTGAGCATAAGAAGAGCCCGCTAAAACTAATAAAACAACTACTAAGAGATAAAAGTAGAAATCTTTATTTATCATTGTCCCGTTTTTTACATTTTACATCTGTTTTTAATAAACTAAAATTATAAGGATTGGAATTTACCGAGGTTAAAATAGGAATTGTATCAATAGAAAAAAAGACTTCAATTAAAAAATTTTTATTTTTTTTCTTCGGATTAAAAATCTGTTAAAGATATATTTAGAAAAATTATCGTCCCCTTTCTTTTCTTCCACGGCCAAAGTCCTTTTTCTTTTTTCTTTTAAATTCGCGGTCGTCTGTATTATAAGATTTTTTCTTATGACTTTTGTAGAAAGGTTCTTCCTGGGACTTTCTTCGATCATTAAATCTTTCACTTTTTTCGGGTCGATCAGTTTTTCCCCTCGAAGTTGCAATTTCAAGAACTATTTTTCTTTTTTTGTAACTTTTATCTTTGAACGCGTTGACAACCTTATCAGCAAAATCAGAATCAACTTCGAAAAAGGAAAAATTTTTAAGGAGTTCTATCTTCCCGATTTCTATATCATTTATTCCGGTGAATTCGTTTATCAGTCCCATTAAAGAATTTGGTCGGAGGTCGTCTGTACGTCCAAGATTAATAAAGAATCTTGTAAAATTAGATAATTCTCCTTTGCTCTTACCGGGTTTTTTAAATTCTTGCGGGAAGTTTAAGTCGATAGCATTTTTATAATAATCTAAAAACCTGTTGAATTCTACAGAGACGAATTTTTTGATAAGTTCTTCTCTATCGAGCCATTCAAGTTTTCTAAAGATATCTGGTAGAAGAGGATCGATCTGGGAATAGTCAACCTCAACTTTTTCGACACGGTCGATTAAATGAATAAGCTGCTTCTCGCAAATTTCCTTTCCGGATGGAACATCAACAAAAGAGAATTTTTTGTTTAGTTGTTTCTCGATTTGATAAATTTTACTTTTTTCTCTCTGTCCGGCAATTGCAATTGAAATTCCCTTTTTACCGGCACGCCCGGTTCTGCCGCTTCTATGTGTATAGATATCCAGTTCTTCCGGTAGATTATAATTTATGATGTGTGTTAGATTTTCAACATCAAGTCCGCGCGCAGCAACGTCTGTTGCAATAAGCAGCTGAAGGTGTCTTATCCGAAATTTATTCATAACAATGTCGCGCTGCCCTTGCGAGAGATCCCCATGCAGAGCATCTGCATTGTAACCGTCCTTCATTAATTGATCGGCAACTTCCTGTGTCTCCTTTCTGGTTCGGCAGAAGACTATTCCATAGATATCCGGATTAAAATCAACTATTCTTTTTAATGCCTGATATCTTTCTCTTGCATTAATGATGTAACAGAGGTGTTCAACGTTTTCTGCGCCGGCATTCCGTTTTCCTACCGAGAGCTCTACCGGATCGATCATATATTTTTTTGTAATTGATGCAACCTCATTAGGCATGGTTGCAGAGAAAAGCAGTGTGTTTTTCTGTTTGGGAGTTGTTTGAAGAATGGTTTCAAGGTCATCGCGGAATCCCATACTCAGCATTTCATCGGCTTCATCCAATATTACTGTTTTTAATGAATTTAGATTTACAATTCTTCTGTTTATCAGGTCAACAAGTCTACCCGGTGTTGCTGAAACAATATGGACTCCTTTCTGAATTTTTTGAATTTGTCTGTCGATGCTTGCACCTCCGAAGACGGCGGCAATTTTTATTTCAGGCATATATTTGGCAAAGCTTGCAAGATCATCAGAGATCTGAAGACAGAGTTCACGGGTAGGGCTCAGAATTAAAAACTGTATTTTGTTTATAGACGGATCGGTTTTTTCAATAATCGGTAATCCATAAGCAGCGGTTTTGCCTGTGCCTGTTTGAGCAAGCGCTACAAGATCTTTATAGTCTGACTGCATTAAATGGGGTATAACCTTTTTCTGGATTGGCATCGGATTATCGAACCCAAGTTCTCTTACAGCTTCAACCACATTTTTACTTATCCCCATCTCTTCAAAGCTTGGCATTACAATTCCTTATAAAATAGTTATTTAAAGATATGGTTATTAATTGAAATAAGAGAAATATTATTTAAGAGATAAGACTCCTTGGCGGGAAAGTTAAGAGCGGATTTCAAATTTAAGAATTCCGCTCTTAGTATTAATATAAATTCTACTCAGCGGTTCCGCCGGTTGCAGCACCTCGTATTTTGCTCCTTTCAATTGATTGAAGAGCAAGATACCGGTCGCCGAATTTTTCAAGATTTTCTGATTCTACATCAAACTGATCGAAGTGACGCTCCTCATCGGCAACAAGAGCTTCAAATAATTGTTTGGATACAGAATCCGCATTGGCAGAGCACTCGTTTGCCCATAAGTTGTATTCCTTTGCGCTTTCATGTTCCATCTGTGCAGCTTTTTTTAACATTCCTTTTACATCATGAATTTTTTCGACGGGATATGCGGCAGCCATTTCCACCTCACCTCTTAGAAATAAAATTCTCTCAGCCAGTTTTTCAATGTGAAGCATCTCTTCAATTGCGGTTTTCTTAAATAAGTTAGCAAGTAAATCATAACCCTGATCATCGCAGTGAAAATGGAAATACATATACTGGTGAACTGCATGTAATTCGTCGGTGACTGCTTTGTTTAATAAAACCTGACTTTTTTCGTGCATCGTCTTCTCCTTAATGAATTTTAGAAAATCTACTGTTCAAAAATATCAAATAAAAACCAATAATTCTTTGTTGGTTTTTAAAAGAACAGATGACATGGCGTTATAACCGCAGAAGAATTTCTTAAAGGCTTAGAAACCAAACTATAATTATTTACGCTATATAACCAACAGTTCAACACGGACAAGCTTAAGGGTAAAGGGAATGGAAAACTATTTTTTTGCTTTTACTTGTTTACCTACTTCCATTTCTGGAATTTTCTTTCCTTCTGAGGAGTAGTCGATCAATTTCTGTAAACGCTTAAAACGGGTTTCTTCTTTCTTTGCACTCAAAATCCACCAGCCGGTGGTCTTACGGTAATACGTTGGCATTGACTGATAAAATTTCCCGGCGATTCTATTCTTTCTAAATTTATCCAGGTATGATTTATCCAGTTCAGCTTTTCTTTGTTCGTAAGAATAGATTTCTGATTTCTTTTCATTCCTTGCATCAAAGGCTGTAAGTCCGGCGCTCTGCATCAATCCTTTTTTGATCAATTCCTTCGCGCGGTTAATGTTAACCGCACTCCATATACTTCCCTTTCTGCGCGGTGTGAATCTGATTTTATAGCTAACATCATCAATGCTTTTACGGATTCCGTCAATCCATCCAAAACAGAGCGCAGCATCAACGGATTCCGGCCATGTTATGCTCGGTTTACCAGAATCTTTTTTGTAATATCCAACCCACAGCTCATCTGCAGAATTGTAATTTCGGATGAACCATTTTCTTAATTCAATGGGTGATTTAAAAAATTTTGGAATCACAGAATATGATAATAATTAATAATAAAATAATTCCGGTCTATTTCCAGAATTGTTTTCCTTTTTTCATTTTCTAAACAATTACTTTCTGCATTTATCCTTTAACAAAGATTAAGCTTCCGGATCCGGGATAACGCACAATTATTTTATCACCGTTCTCATATTTGTTCATCAGCAGTTCTGCAGAAAGCGGATTTATCAAATATCTTTGAATAGTTCTTTTTAAAGGACGGGCTCCATAGGTAACATCGTAACCATGCTGAAGCAAAAAATCTTTAACACCCTCTTCAATTTCCAGTTGCAACCCTTTTTCTGCAAGCATTTTTCCAACCCGCTGTAATTGCAAATCAATTATTTTTTCTATTTCACTTCTAAGAAGTGGTTTGAACAGAACAATTTCATCTATACGATTTAAGAATTCAGGTCTAATTGTTTTTCTGAGTAGTTCTGTTAATACAATTCTAAGTTCTCCCATTATGTTATCAAAGTTATTCTCGTCAATGGAAGAAAGTTTATCTTGAATAAGATGTGACCCAAGATTTGATGTCATGATAATAATAGTGTTTTTGAAATCAACTGTTCTACCCTGATTATCGGTTAGTCTTCCATCATCAAGAACTTGTAGAAGGACATTAAAAACATCCGGATGAGCTTTTTCAATTTCATCAAGCAGAACAACAGAATATGGGCGCCGTCTGACTGCTTCGGTAAGTTGACCTCCCTCATCGTATCCGACATATCCCGGAGGCGCACCAATTAATCGCGATACAGAAAACTTTTCCATATACTCACTCATATCAATTCTTATCATAGCATGTTCATCATCAAATAAGAATTCTGCAAGTGCGCGTGCAAGTTCTGTTTTACCTACCCCCGTTGTTCCAATAAAAATAAACGACCCGATTGGTCGGTTAGCGTCCTGTAGTCCCGCCCGGGATCTTCTTATAGCATTAGAAACCGCGGCAACAGCGTCTTCTTGCCCAACTACTCTTTTATGAAGTTCCTCTTCCAGGCGGAGTAATTTACTCTTCTCGCTTTCCAGCATTTTACTTACGGGTATTCCTGTCCACTTAGCAACAACTTCAGCAACATCTTCAGCATCAACTTCCTCTTTCAACATTTTATTATTTTTCTGAATTACTGCTAATTCCCCGGTTTCTTTTTTCAACTTCCTTTCAAGTTCATTAATAAGTCCGTATCTAATTTCTGCAACCTTTCCAAAATTCCCGTCTCTTTCAAAGCGGTCAGCGTCTGTTTTAGCATGCTCTATTTCACTTTTCATAGATCGAATTTTCTGAATCTTTTCCTTTTCCAGCAACCAATGACTTTTTAATCTGTTACGCTCTTCTTGAAGACCTTCAAATTCTTTTTGTAAATCTTCTAACCGCAAAGCCGATTCAGTATCTTTCTCTCGTTTAAGTGCCTCGCGTTCAATCTCGAGCTGTTTTACTTTTCGTTCAATTGCATCCAATTCTTCCGGCATAGAATCAATTTCGATTCTTAATTTTGATGCCGATTCGTCGATAAGATCAATTGCTTTATCTGGAAGGAATCGATCGGTTATATAGCGGTTTGAAAGTTGAACAGCCGCAACGATTGCACCATCTGTTATTCTAACACCATGATGAATTTCATATCGATCTTTCAATCCTCTCAAAATTGAAATCGAATCTTCTTCGTTTGGTTCGGTTACAAGTACGGGTTGAAATCTTCTTTCGAGGGCGGCATCCTTCTCAATATATTTTCTATATTCATCAAGTGTTGTAGCACCAATTGCATGAAGTTCACCACGCGCAAGTGCGGGTTTTAAGATATTCGCGGCGTCCATTGCTCCTTCGGTTTTTCCAGCACCGACAAGAAGATGAAGTTCATCTATAAATAGAATTATTTCTCCTTCGGATTGCTGAACCTCTCTCACAACAGCTTTTACACGTTCTTCAAATTGTCCGCGAAACTGAGTTCCTGCTACAAGTGCTCCCATATCGAGTGCGACTATTCTTTTTGTCTTCAATGTTTCTGGAACATCGCCGCTAACTATTCTATGTGCAATTCCTTCTGCAATTGCTGTCTTACCTACACCGGGTTCACCAATCAATACCGGATTGTTCTTTGTCCTTCTCGAAAGAACTTGTAAAACCCTTCTTATCTCTTCGTCGCGGCCAATTACGGGATCCAGCTTATTAGATTTTGCAAGATCATTTAAGTCTCTTCCATATTTTTTTAATGCCTGGTATGTGTCTTCGGGGTTTTGCGATGTTACTCTTTGTGTTCCTCTAATATCTTTTAATGCCGAAAGTATTATGCTCTTGTTAACACCATTTTCATTTAAGAGTTTTCCGGCAGAGGTTTTATCTTCGCTTAATGCCAATATAATGTGTTCATTCGAAACATATTCGTCTTTTAAGTTTTTTGCTTCCTCTGCCGCGCCATCAAAAATTTTGGCGGTGTTAATTGATAATTGTTGATTTCCTATTCCGGCACCGGTTACTTTTGGAAGTCTTTCGAGAAGCTCGCCGATTTTAATTTTAAGCTGATTACTATTGCTGCCCGTTTTTTGAATTATTGAATATGCAACATTCGAATCGTCTTGTAGAATTGCTGCAAGCAGATGTTCTGGTTCTACTATTTGATTGTTATAGTTCTGTGCAATCTCAATAGCGTTTTGAATAGTTTCCTGTGCCTTGACAGTAAATTTATTGAAGTTATATGTCATGATATTTTACCAAAATTTTGTGTTGTTAAATTAGCACTCATACAAAAGATAATCATTAAAAGTTTCACAACAAATGACAAGTATACTAATTATTATTATTTTAGTTATATCTATAGATATTTGAATGTATGTCAAATACGGCTTATTGGATTCCTTGTTACTACAATTCATTTATCCTAATTTTGCATCCTCAAAAGAAAGTTTTATGACACATTTACTATCGCAAAACGAAGATACAATTGTTGCACTTGCAACTCCTCCGGGTATTGGTGCGCTTTCAATTATACGGATTAGCGGGCCGAATAGTTTTTTTGCAGTTGATAAAATCTTTTCTGGTAAAAAACCGATTCAAGAATCTGCGAGTCATACAATTCATTATGGAAAAATATTCGAAAAGGATCAGCTAATTGACGATGTTCTTGTTTCTGTTTTCCGTGCACCAAATTCTTACACGGGAGAAGATTCGTTAGAAATTAGCACACATGGTAGTCCGCTCATAGCTCAAAAAATAATTTCGCTTATCATAGAAAGTGATGTTCGCCTTGCAGAGCCGGGTGAATTTACAAAACGTGCATTTCTGAATGGTAGAATAGATCTTGCTCAGGCAGAAGCGGTCGCTGATGTAATAAATTCGAATACAGAAGCATCGCTGCGGGGCGCCAGGAATCAGCTTGATGGACTTCTATCTCAAAAAGTAGATCAACTTAGAGAATTACTGGTAAACACTTCTTCATTAATTGAACTGGAACTTGATTTTGCTGAGGAAGACCTGCAATTCATGTCAATCAAAGAAATACTAAATAATATCAATAGAATAGAAGATGAAATTGATAATCTATTATTAAGCTATTCCTTCGGTAGAATTATCAAAGATGGTGTAAATGTTGCGCTGGTAGGAAAACCAAATGTTGGAAAATCATCTTTATTAAATTATTTGCTAAAGGAATCCCGCGCAATTGTAAGCGATATACCGGGAACAACAAGAGATATTATTAGAGAAGAACTTACCATCGATGGAATTTTGTTTAGATTGTTCGATACTGCCGGGATTAGAACCAGCTCCAATTTAATTGAAATCGAGGGAGTTAATAGAAGTCGGGAAGCCGTACAAAACGCAGATATTGTTCTATTTCTTAACGACGCTACAATTGGATTTAGCAGTGACCTTTATAATGAGCTATTAGAGTTAACTAACGACGAAAGGATTCTTTCGGTTGTAAACAAAATAGATATTGTTAAAACCGAAGACCCGCGATATGTTGTTGGAATCTCAGCGAAAACGGGAGAGGGAATTAAAGCTCTATTCGACAAAATGACTCTGAAAGCAGTCGGAACAAAAAATTATTCCGAAAAGTCTGCAATAGTATCAAACATCAGGCATCATAATTCATTACAAAAGGCAAAAGCTCACTTGGAAGGAGCTAAACGATCCATAGAGGAAAAACTGACCGGTGAATTTATTGCAGTTGATCTCAGGAATGCCGAAAGCGCTTTAGGCGAAATAATTGGAAAAGTGACTTCCGATGATATACTAAATAATATTTTTTCAAAATTTTGCATTGGAAAATGAAATGTTTCATGTGAAACGTAAGTAATTATACGTTTTACATTATCCACAACACACTGATAAGTTTCATGTGAAACAGAAAGTAAATATGAAAGAATTTGATATAATAATTGTTGGTGGCGGACATGCTGGCATAGAAGCGGCGATTTCGGCTGCTCGAATGGGCTGCTCTGTTGGTATAGTAACTATGGATAAAATTGCTTTTGGTAGAATGTCCTGTAATCCAGCTATTGGTGGTAGTGCAAAAGGGCATTTAGTTCATGAAATTGATGCTCTTGGAGGTATGATGGGCATAATTGCCGATCGATCAGGAATCCAATTCAGAACTCTAAACAAATCAAAAGGTCCGGCTGTTTGGGCTGGTAGAAGTCAGAACGATAGAAAGATTTATTCGGAAGTTGCAACCGAAGTAGTCACCGAATCAGAAAATATTGAAGTAATTGAGGATTCTATAATTGAGGCGATTGAAGAAGGGAAAAAAATTGTTGGCGCCAGAACTGCATCGGGAATTGAAATTAAATGTAAGGCACTAATAGTTTGTTCGGGTACTTTTCTAAACGGATTGATGCATACCGGTTTAAATGCAACAAAAGGGGGGCGTTTTGGAGAAAACCCGTCAACAGGATTGACAGAGTCCTTAATAAATATGGGATTTGAATCCGGAAGATTAAAAACCGGTACGCCGCCTCGATTGCATAAGGAATCAATAAATTGGGATATTTTAGAAGAACAGCCTGGCGATATTCCTCCTTTACCATTTTCCCGAAGAACTCCAAAAAATCAATTTCCCTATCAAAGACAGTTAAGCTGTTACATTACTTATACAGATAAAAAAGTACATGGAATTCTTGAAAAAGGATTCGACAGATCACCTATGTATACAGGACTAATTTCAGGTATCGGGCCTAGATATTGTCCTTCTATAGAAGACAAAGTAAAAAGATTCAATGATAAAGAGCGTCATCAATTGTTTCTTGAACCGGAAGGATTGGATTCTGAACTCATTTATTTAAATGGATTTGCTACATCTCTGCCAGAAGAAATTCAACTTGAAGCACTAATAAATATTAAAGGACTGGAAGAAGTGAAGATGGTGAGGCCCGGATATGCTGTAGAGTACGATTATTTTCCGCCTTACCAGGTCGATTTGACACTAGAAACTAAATTGGTTCAAGGACTTTACTTTGCCGGTCAGGTCAACGGAACCTCCGGGTATGAAGAAGCTGCCGGACAGGGAATTATTGCTGGTATTAATGCCACCTTAAAAATTCAGAAAAGGGAAGAGTTCGTTCTAAAAAGAAGTGAAGCTTACATAGGTGTTTTAATTGATGACTTAGTTGGAAAATCTACCAATGAACCTTATCGAATGTTTACTTCGCGAGCTGAACATCGTTTGGTATTAAGACAGGATAATGCAGATAGAAGATTGATGAAATTTGGTGTGGACTTTGGTTTGGTTTCTGAAGAAATGTACAACGAACTTCAGAGAAGAGAAGCATTAATAACAAAGACAAAAGAATTTCTAAACACAGCAAAAGTTACTCCGCAAGAAATCAATCCATATTTAGCATCTATAGAAACCAGTCCAATAGATAATAGCGAAACAATTGAAAAGATTCTTAAGCGTCCTGAAGTTTCTCTTAAGGAGCTTCTCGAGAATATTCGAAATGGAAACAATGATATTAGGGAAATCTTGAAGGAGAGCCTGGTAATCGAACAAGCGGAGATAGAAATTAAATATAGCGGATACATTCAACGCCAGACAGATTTGATAGAGAAGATGAATAGATTGGAAGACATGTTAATTCCACTTAATTTCAATTATTCTAATTTAAAATCTATTTCTGCGGAAGGAAGAGAAAAGCTTTCTAAAGTAAAACCACGTTCCATAGCTCAGGCATCCAGAATCTCGGGTGTAACACCTTCAGATATTTCTGTTTTATTAGTATATTTGAAAAGCTAATTTTTAGAGGGTTTGTTGGATCTTCAAGAGCAGTATTTACGCGAGCTGAAGATGCTCTTCTGGGAAAATAGTCTTAATCCCGATGAATATCAGCTGGAAAGACTTGCAAATTTTGCAATTCTTGTCACTCAAAAGAACTCAAAAGTTAATTTAATATCACGTAGAGATATTCCAAAGATTATTGAAAACCACGTCTTCATTTCTGCATTAGTTTCCGAGTATATTCCCCCCAAGGCAACAAGATTTTTAGATATTGGAACCGGAGGTGGCTTCCCCGGAATTCCTCTTGCCATAACAAGACCAATGTTGAAAGGAGTGCTTGTTGATTCTACTTCTAAAAAGATAGATGCTGTAAAAGAATTTATAAGCAAACTTAAGCTGAATAATATTGTAGCGGAAAATTTTAGAGTGGAGAGTAACGAATTCATTCAGAAATACTCCAATTCCTTTGATGTTGTAATTAGTAGAGCAACTGTACCTTTAATAATTCTATTTCGATATGCACTTCCTTTAATTAAAGAGAAAGGATTTATAATATCGATGAAGGGCGGAGACATTAGCGATGAGTTTAAGACGGCAGAGCTGAAGTATAAAGCAAACCTAAAAAAATCAACAGTGTTTGAACTTGCTTACAAGCCCAATAATGTTAGAAATGAAAAAGCAAAAAAGCTGATATTGATGGAATTAGTAAAGTAATTTACACTACAGATTTCTTTTCTAACTTAATTCCCGAATTGCACTCGATTCTTTACTCTTTTCAAGTTTTTGACTAATCAAATAATTATTTTGTAAAAGCAATTATTGAAAAAATGTGAAAACACAAAAATTTTTACAATATCCACCACAAAGAAATATTGTCTTTATACTGGGGGCCGGTGCTTCTAGACCAGATGGGGTTCCTCTGCAAAGAGATACACTGCCAATGATAATTGCTCAAAATATTCCCGAGATTCAAAATTCAGAAATTGGAAAAATAGTAATTGAGTTTATAAAAGATAATTTTGAATATAATGCCGTCACACAACAATTTCCTCAGCTTGAAGCAGTATTTGGATTCTTAGATTATTTTATTCAGCAAAACGAAAGTCTTAATGTTAAATATCCTAATCAAAGACTGCGTGAAATTAGAGAGTACTTAATTAAGTTGATTCACTATGTTGTAAATCTCCAGACCGATAAAACAAGTCACTATTACCAGATCTTCTGGAATTCGATCATTCAAAAAAATAGAAATACATCGATTATTACGCTTAATTATGACACATTATTAGAACAAGCATTCGATCATCTCTACAAAAAAGTTGGTTATATTGATTATTGTATTCCCTTTATGAATTACGAAAAGCTTCCCCAGCTAAATCAATACAATTTCTGGGTCAATCCAAGGGAGCCGGTTTTAGTTGAAGAAGACGAAAACCCGATTCCTTTTAAGATTCTTAAGTTGCATGGCAGCTTAAACTGGAAATACTGTAATTGTTGTAATCAAACATTACTAACTCCGTGGGATAGAAATATCGATTTAAATAAAGGAAAGTTTCTCGGTTATACATATCCGGGAAAATTGGAATACGAATATAGTTGTCCGATAGATGGAACGGAATTCCAAACTTTGATTATGCCGCCGAGCTATCTAAAGTTTTTAAACCACCCGGTAATTTCTCAACTTATGACAGAGTCTTCCAGGGAGATTAGAAATGCAAAAAAAATTGTTTTTGTAGGATACTCTCTATCGAACGCAGACATTCATGTAAAAGCATTATTAAAAAAACAGATCACACCCGAAAAAGAACTGATTGTTATCAATCCAAAAAAGAAAGAATCTTTAGAGCTCAATTATAAATCGCTAAGTAAAAATGCAAAATTTATAGACAGCAGCTTCGAAGATTTTGTTCAAAACAGGGAATTAACAGATCTAATTTTCTCATAGATTTTTATTGATTACTTGCCGCCAGTCCTCTATTTTTATACTACTGTAAATTAATAGTGGAATTATTTAGAATGCTTTCAAAATTGGCAACTCTGATACTTGGTATTCTTTCGGAACGCGAACGCAATCCATATGAAATAACTAAGATGCTCGAATATTTACAAACGAAAAAGTGGCTTCCTTTGGCTGATTCGACCGTTTATGCGACAATTAACAATCTTAAAAAGCGGGGATTGATTAGCGGGAGAATAGAGAAATCCGGAAATCTACCCGAGAAGACTATTTATAATATTACCCCGGAAGGGGAGGTTGAACTTCAGGAATCGATAACCGGATTTTTATCGGAAGATAATTACCAGACAACCAATTTTGATATTGGAATTTTACTAATGCACAATCTAAGTAAGAATGAAATACTGATTAAGCTTAAGGAGAAGCTGGAGCGCCTTGAAGCAAATGCATTCGATATTAGAAAACAGGTCTTTGCATTTGAAAGAGAAGCCGGTAAAATTGCGTTTACAAGCCTCGCAATGCTTAAGCACCGCTTACATGTAAGCGAAGCCGAAATAAAAACCATCAAAGAGCTAATTAAAGAACTAAATATTAGAATGGAAGTTTCTGAGTTATCTCCTTTTGATATGAGAATGGTCGGAGGATAATTGATGAGTCAATTTCTATTATTCTGTAAGGATATGTTTCTCACAAAAATTTCATTTCTACAATAAGTAATAGCTTCACACATCTACAAAAAGAATTAGCACAATTCGATATACAAACCATTTACTAAAGGCAAGTTTAATATTTACAAATTTTTGATTGTTTTGCTCTTTGCAGATCAACTTAATATTTTCTTTTCATAAAAAAAGAATTCTATTCGAGTTTACTTGAGCAAAAAGAAAAAATTAGGATATTAACTTTACCTCAAATAAAATGAAAAAATATGTTTATAACACCTCCATTATTCTTTTAATAGTTTTACTCTCCTGTTCAACAACAAATCAGCAAGTCAGTATAAACAATAAGGAACCGAACTCCCCGCGAATTGAAAGTGTAAATACCACACTTGGAGTTCCGGCAGATCAAGACTCTGCCGACGATTATATAATTATAAGGCCTCAATACGTTTTAAGTTACAACCCGAACAGAAACGTTGCAAACTGGGTAAGCTGGAATCTTGATAGTTCGTGGTATGGTGATGTACCGAGATACTCCGGAAATTTTATTACAGATACATCATTGCCGGATTCATTTTATAAAGTGAAACATTCGGATTATACTAATTCGGGTTACGACCGCGGACACATGGTTAGAAGCGAAGAGAGAACAAAAACAGTCGAGGATAATAAATCAACATTTCTACTAACAAACATTTTACCGCAGCGACCGGACCTAAATAGAGGAGTCTGGTTGAATCTTGAAAACTATTGTGAGGATTTATGTAAAAAGGAGAACAAAGAACTGTTTGTAATTGCAGGAGGAATTTTTCATTCCGAAAATAAAATTAAAGATTTAGTTGCTGTTCCCGATAGCTTTTTCAAAATAATTGTTTTGTTAAACAGAGACGAATCATTACAGTCAATCACCGATACAACAAAAATAATTGCGGTAGTTATGCCCAACAAAAACGGGATACGAAATGAGCCGTGGTGGAATTATGTAACAACCGTCCGGCGTATTGAACAATCGACCGGTTATGATTTCTTATCAAATGTAAAAAAAGAGATTCAAGAAGTAGTAGAGAACTCGTTGTTTGTTTATGATAAGAAATAGTAAATCTATCCCGAAAGTTTAACGGCATATTTTAGTTTAATCGGGTCCGGGTTCATCTCAAAATTTCTTTCGGCTGGATTTCCACCCTGTCTTCTATTATTGCCGTCGCGCGCACCCGGCTGTCTTCCGGAACCGGGATTCATACCGCTACCCGGTCTGCTCATTTGCGATTCCTTTTTAAACTCATTTGTAACGATATCAATTTTTATATTTTCTGATGGGGCAGATTCAATAAAGTACTTTGCTCTTTTGTTTGTCGAAAAAGGAATTTTAAGTTCATAAACAAAACTACCTTTGTTAATTTCAATTTTTGCCTGAATGTTATTGGGGTCGTTACTATCGAGAAGATAGAGCGGATAGTCATCTTCATTTACAATTGATAATTCTTTTTGAGTGGAAATAAATTTAGAAAACCGCTCATCGGGGTTTTCTCTTTCATTATCGGGATCGCCGGATCTAAAAGGAATATCTCGCATCCGCTCCATATCAATTATTGGATACTTAATGCCGATCCTTTTTCCATTCTGCGGCTCAAACCAGACGGTTAAACCGAGACGGAATATCTTCATGATATTCGAACGGTCGTTCGTAGTAATGCAGAGGTAGATATTATCCTTATCGTTCTGAAATCCGACGGCTATCTTTGCTTTGTTATCGAAATTTAACTTTCCCTCCCATTCATTCTGAAGACCATCAATTTTAATTTCTTCTTTACTTTGAACACTCTGAATTTCCTTGGCACCCGAACAATTCAAAAGAGTGATAAACACAATAGAATAGAAAAATACTTTTATTAAAGATCCGGTTTTCATGGTAGATTTCCCTGATGTTGAAATTTTGACAAGATGCGAGAGCTGTCAGTTTAATAAATCACTTCTGTTTTCTATCCAATAAGTAGCTTCTAAATTCTTTGTAATCCGACGAAATGGAGACGGATCTTTTTTCTTTGCTCATACAA
Source organism: Melioribacter sp. (assembly GCA_018333725.1). Lineage (GTDB taxonomy): Bacteria > Bacteroidota > Ignavibacteria > Ignavibacteriales > Melioribacteraceae > DSXH01. Next base: position 31,778 of record JAGXSM010000127.1, read on the forward strand.
TTTTTAAGGCGTTCAGGAATTTCAATTTTTTTATTCAATTCTTTTTCTACAACGTTAAGAAATTTTGCCGGGTGTGCTGTCTCTAAAAGAACGGCAGAATAATTCTTTGTTTGGTGGGTTGACAGAAATTTTTTCATGACGTAATAACCGACGGCGCCATGAGGATCAATTACATATTTATAGTTTTCGTAAACACGCCGAATTGTATCAACAGTAAGATTATCGTCTGCGGAATCGGAATAAATGCTTTCTCTCATTAATTCCATATTATCTGAATAGAGTAATTGAATTCTGGTAAGGTTACTCGGGCTGCCAACATCCATAGCATTCGATAATGTTAGAATTGAATCGCGCGGGACAAATCTTCCGCTCCTAATATACTCTGCAAAAGTTGTGTTGGCATTCGTAGCGGAAATAAATTTTGTAATGGGTAGACCCATCTCTTTTGCAATTAATCCCGCAGTAAGATTACCGAGATTGCCCGATGGGACACAAAAATATATTTCTCCGGTTTTGTTTTCTAGTTGCTTATATGCTTCAAAGTAATAAAATGTTTGAGGAAGCAGTCGTGCAAAATTTATTGAGTTGGCGGAGGAAAGATTTAATATTTTAGTCAGTTCAGTATCAACGAAAGCAGATTTTACAAGCCGTTGGCAATCATCGAACGTTCCATCTATTTCGAGTGCCGTAACATTTCCATCAAGGGTTGTTAATTGCATCTCCTGAATGTGGCTGACTTTTCCCTTCGGGTAGAGAATAAAAACATTTATCCCGGGAGTATTATAAAAACCATTTGCAACGGCACTTCCGGTATCTCCGGAAGTTGCAACAAGAATATTCAGCTCCCGGCTTTCTTTAGAAATGAAATGCCCCATTGCCTTTGCCATAAACCGCGCACCGAAATCTTTGAATGCAAGAGTCGGGCCATGGAATAATTCCAGTACGGAAATTTTATCATCAAGCGGAACAACGGGAGCGGGGAAGTTAATCGCCCCGTTAATTATCCTCTTAAGAACATCCTCTTCTATTTCATCTTCAACAAATTTCTGTGCGATTAATAAAGCGATCTCCTGAAATGAATGCTCTTCCAATCGACCGAAAAAATCTTTATCAAACTTTGGAATAGAGACCGGCATATACAATCCGCCGTCATCGGCAAGACCTTTCATCAATGCTTCTTCAAACGTAGCGAGCGGACTATTTCTATTTGTGCTGTAGAATTTCATTTTATAATTACAGGACCGCGGCTATTAATTTTTGAAATAAATGTTTCGCTTCTTAACCCTTTTGATAACGCAGCTTCCTTCATTGCCGATGCAATTCTCCTAGCGTCTTCAAGCGAAGTAGAAAAACTGAACATGGATGGACCCGAACCCGATATGTTGCAGTTAACCGCACCATTTGCTAATGCCGCTATTCGGACAACATCATAACAGGGGATTAGCTCTTTTCTTTTCGGCTCTGCAATGTAATCCTTCATCGAACGGGAAATTAGATCAATATCATTTGTAATTAAACCTGCAATCAGTCCCGATGCATTACCGGCTTGTGCAATTGCATTATCCCGTGTAATTTTTTTATCAAGAATTCTCCGTGCTTCGCTCGTCTTTATTTCAATATGAGGATAGATAACTGTGCAGAACAAATTTTCCGGGTAATCAATTTTAATTATGTCAAGCGGATCGTAACTTCTTATAAGAACAAATCCGCCGAACAGACATGGGGCAACATTATCCGCATGCAAGGTTCCGCTCGATATTAATTCGCCGTTTAGAGCATGAACGAGCAATTCACTTTTAGAAAGCTTCAGGTCGAGAAGTTTGTTGACCGCAAAAACTCCAGCAACTGAACTTGCAGCGCTTGAACCGAGTCCGCTTCCGATCCCCATATTTTTTCTAATAACAACATCAAGTCCCACTTTAATATTACGCAACCTTAAAAGTGAAATTATAGAAGCGGTTGCAATATTCTTTGAAGGATTATAAGGAAGGTTTCTGCTTCCATAAATTTTTTTTATTCTTATCTCTTTTCCTTTTGAAAGCGCCACTTCAATAACATCGCCGGGCTGATTTAATGCGAATCCCATTATATCGAATCCGGGTCCAACATTAGAGACCGTTGCCGGTGCAAAGACTTTTATTTTTTTCTCCATAAAAATTTTTTTAAGTATTCTTTTTCTTTCATTAATTCCGAAATTAAATTTTTCTTTTCTCCGCACCCGGCGCTGCATTGTGCAATAGAATCATAAACTTAAAATCGAACAGAGAACATTTACTTAATATTCCTATTAATACAACCAGTTCTTTATCAATATTACTTTGAATCCTTGATTGCGGATTTTTATCATCGTAAAAGTAAATAATTGAATTATAAGGCGCAGAAGATATGTTTAATTTTTGAGTGGAAGACCTAATATTTTGCTGCAATTAAACAAAATGCTGAATCACACCTTTCTTGGTTCCGGGCATGATTCAGCATAATATCTTTTATAATCGTGCAATAAGTTCAGGTTACATATTCACACGACGTTTAAAAAAATCAATACAACTGATTACAATTGCGGTTTCTTTCCTAGTACTTCCTCTATCTTATAATGCTTTATTTCGCCGAGATTAAGTTTCTTAATTCCTTCTTCAATTTTACTTCTGTCGCCCACTACCACCACAACCATTTTATCGGGCACGATATATCTCTTCGATACTTTAGAAACATCACCAGCACCAACATTTAGAACCTTACCAATGTAACTATTGAAATAATCACCCGGCAGATTATAATCGATCATCTCCTCGATGTTTGCTGCAATCTCCGCAACCGTCTGAAAATTGTCCGGGTAGCTTAGTGCAACATAATTCTTAGCTCTTGTAAGTTCATCTGCGGGTATCGGTCTCGTAATTCCTTCAAGCTCTTTGAAGAACTCGACCAATGCTTTATCTGTAACTTCGGTCTGAACTGATGAACGTGCTACAAACGGTCCTGCATATGGACGCATATCGAACGATGACCCCGCACCATAAGTGTATCCGTGCTGCTCGCGCAGATTATTGTTCAAACGCGATGTGAATGAACCGCCGAGTATCGTGTTCATAACAGTTACCGGGAAATAATCCTCTGTAACCCTTTGCGTTCCAATCCTTCCGATCGAAATAACCGACTGAGCCGAGCCCGGTTTATCAATTAGATAAACAACTCGCTTCTTAACCTGCTCTGCATCTTTCAATTTAACAACAGGAACATCACCCTTTGCCCATTTACCGAATACAGATTCGAGTTTGGGAACAAGCTTATCCTTTGTAATATCTCCTACAACAACCACATATGCATTGTTCGACTTAAAATATTTTTCGTGAAAACTTTTCATATCATCAACAGAAAAACTTTTTATTGATGTCTCGTTACCCATAGTTGGTCTGCCGTAAGGATGATTCTCTCCAAAGAGCATCTTCTGAAATGTAACCGCGGCAATCATGTTTGCTTGATCGTGCCATTGAAGCAACGTTGTTAATCTCTCTTTCCTGATGCGGTCAAGCTCCTTCTGTGGAAAATCGGGACGGAGAAGAATATCCGCAACAATCTTCAATGCATCATCGAACTTAGAAAGAGGGGAATGAAGATTCAATCCCATCTTATGCCATCTCGAAAACGTTGCGATTTTTACACCGAGGAAATTTATTTCGTCTGCAAGCTCGAGCGAACTTTTACCGGCAGCTCCTTCATCAAGCATGTCGGAAACCATGCTTGCCAATCCTGATTTTCCTTCGGGATCATTAACAACACCCGATTTAACAATAACATTCATCTGAACGAGCGGAACGGAATGTTTTTCCATCAATACAACTTTCAATCCGTTGGATAACTCGAAAGTTTGAATTGCCGGAAGACTAAGTTTCTTAGGTTCACCTAATGGCGGAACTTTACTTCTATCAGCCTTCTGAGCAAATGATGATGATGCAAACGTCATCGTAAAAATAAAAAGCATTATACATTGTACATTATACCTTATCGATTTCATTTCACACCTCCCTCTTTCTTCTGAACAGCAAGCTCAGTTTTACCTTTCGGAACAACGCTTAAAATTACTCTTCCGTTACCGGGCAGATATGTTTGAGCCATTGCGCTTATATCTTTTGTGCCGATCCCTTTGTAGCGGTTCAAGTCCTCGTTAAAATAATCCGGATTGCCTGTATAGAAGTAATATTGATTTAGAAGATCGGCTTTGCCGCCGAATCCGCCGATGCTCTCAAGCCGGTCCAGAAATTCTGCTTCGGTCTGATTAACAACTTTCTGAAGTTCCCTTTCAGTTGGAGGTTCTGATTTTATTTTATCGATCTCCTCCTGAATAACATTTTTCAATTCATCGAGAGCGTGACCGCCTTTAGCAGTTGCGATTATAAAGAATTCACTGCTCAGCTTGTTCGAGCTCTGGAATGCAATTACATCCTGTGCAATCTGAAGTTCGTAAACAAGTTTTTTATAGAGGCGTGAATCTTTTCCCGCAGTGAATATCTTTGCAATAAGATCCATCTCCGTATCACCCGGATGATAGAAGGCGGGAGTAATCCAGGACATATAGAGACGCGGAAGCTGTACATTATCTTCATACAGTAATATTTTTTCCTCTGTAAGTTTCGCTGCGGGTGGATCGATAGGAGGAACCGGTTTACCGCGCGGAATTTCGCCATACCATTTTTCAACAAGCTTAATTGTCTCTTCTATATTGATGTCGCCGGCAATAGCAAGCGATGCATTGTTCGGTGCGTAATAGAGATTGAAAAATTCTATTACATCCTCCAGACTTGCGGCATTAAGATCGTCCATAGAACCGATTGTTGTCCAGTTGTAGGGATGACCTTCCGGATAAAGATTCTTTGAGATAATCTCCCATGAAAGTCCGTAGGGTTGATTCTCGTAACTCTGGCGGCGTTCGTTCTTTACAACGGAGCGTTGACCGTCGAGTTTTTCCTGTGTCATTACATCGGGCAGATATCCCATTCTATCCGAATCGATAAAGAGAACGAGCTCGAGCGCATTGCCCGGTGCGTTCTCCCAGTAATTTGTTCTGTCGGTGTTGGTTGAGCCGTTGTTGTTACCGCCTACGGCTTCGAGCCACTCATCGAATTTTCCTTCGGGAACGTTTTTAGATCCTTCAAACATAAGATGCTCGAAGAGGTGAGCGAACCCGGTGCGTCCCGGTTTCTCATTACCCGAACCTACATGATACCACATATTAACACTTACCATCGGGACTGTATGATCTTCATGCATAAGAACATTCAATCCGTTCGGAAGCACTACGCGCGTATATGGCACGCTAATCTGCTTCTCCTGTGCAATTGTAAATCCGCATAGAAGAATCAGCACAACTAAAATCCGCTTCATGCATACTCCAGATTGTGAATAATATATACTTTTGTTTGAAACTGTCGAGGTTATCTCAAAAGTAATAATTCAAATAAATAATCTGCGAAAATCTGTTTAATCAGCGATAATCTGCGTGCTATTATTTAAAATATTTTACTTTTAAGACAGCCTCCTGTTAGTGTTACAAAACTTTTTAGACTTCCTGAATCCCGTCAGTCAGACTTCGATACGTCAGAAAAGAACTGACTACTCAGTC